>NZ_QUEB01000039.1:0-1626 GCF_003477845.1 Clostridium sp. AF34-13 | reverse complement strand
AAAATCACCACTTAACTGCTTTAAATGGCGATTTTATCATTGTTTGCGTTACTTTTTTAATAATGCTCTCTATCGGGCTTTCTCCATTTCTACTAAAAATGCAGCTGAAAATTTAATAACTCAGGCAAGTGTGTCAATGCCCTTTATCGGGCTTTCTCCATTTCTACTCTACGCTGGATATGGTATTTGTCTTAAATGTGAAATGTGTGGGTGTCAATGCCCTTTATCGGGCTTTCTCCATTTCTACTGTTAAGTTAAAATAAGGTACATTGACAGTAAACCAAGTGTCAATGCCCTTTATCGGGCTTTCTCCATTTCTACTTAGATGGATGAACGTAATATGGGTATACAATACGTTGTGTCAATGCCCTTTATCGGGCTTTCTCCATTTCTACGGAATTGTAAAGAATGCCGTTACAGTGAATTATACGAGTGTCAATGCCCTTTATCGGGCTTTCTCCATTTCTACGCTCCCCTCTGGGAACGCCCTAAAATGAAGCATTTGCAGACTCGATTTTGCAGGTAATTGTCTGACAACATCAAAATCTGCTTATTTTTTGCTGTTTTTGTGTCTCTTCACACTTTGTTCATATTTTTTTGTCATTTTTAGACCTTAGTTGTAAAAATGGATTTATAACTTTATTTTAACATATCATGTTATAAATGTATATAAAAACATTCAATTCCCAATTTTTCCAAGTAACAGTTCAGCCAAAAAAAATAATTGACAATACTTGAGCTTGCTCATTGTATTGTTGATTATCTTTTTATGGTAGAATAGCCTTTCATTTCTGAAATGAGGGCAAAGCCCTCGCGAGCACGCTCAGATGGAACAAATTTATTTGTTCCATCCTCACTTTGCTTTCGCGTAAATAAACAAAAGCTGCAAAGCAGCGACTGACAGCTTGCTGGCAGGTTTATGAATTGAGGAAATAAAAGGCTGAACTGTTACTTTTCCAACTTTCACACCTTGCAAACATATGTAGATACTTGATGTTTCAAGCAAACTAATTAACCAAATCGGTGCCTTAACATTAAAAAACATTATTTCTCTAACCACTGTTTTATAGTTTCCTCATCCATATCTACAGCACTTGCTGTTAAAGAAATATCCATTCCCATATCATTTAATTTTTCTACTGTTTTTCTTGCTGTTTCTTTAGCTGCCTCTTGTGCTGCTTCTTTCGCTTTTCTCTCAGCATATTCCTCTACACTTTTACACATCTTCTCGTCCTACTCACCATGTTTTAATTCTTTCATTCTTCTTGATACATTTGGAAATTTATCATCCTTGAAATCTGTTTTTAGAAAACATTGCATGAGGTCACTTATCAGACTATCATCTGCCACTTCAGTATTGACATATACTGACATAAGACCATCATTTACCAGATTGCCTGTTTCCCTTATAACATTTTCTACATGATACACTGTTTTTCCTGCTCCAAACATATCGAACTCGGATATATAAATTACTATTACATCCTGAACATCCTCAAATTCATCACCCGGTTCAGATTTATTAATTGTTATCGTTGATGCATTATAACGCACGCGTTTTACATGATTGCAATTATCAGATCTCTGTATTTCTATATTATATACTTTATCTTCAACACCTTCAAT
>NZ_QUEB01000038.1:0-1809 GCF_003477845.1 Clostridium sp. AF34-13 | reverse complement strand
CCTAGTATAATAATGATGTAGTCAAACAAGACTACTTGGTTAATAAATTTCTATAAATCAGATAACAGAAGAAGGGATTCTTCCTTCATCAGATGTTATCCGTAATAATGATCATGTCTGACGGTTCCTGATAGACACCAGATAAAACATAAGGTATCATCTCTTAGGATAGGACAAAGAATGTATTCCTCCTTGGGACACTGATTATCTGTGAATACCTGTAATTAAGTCAATTAGTCCATTCGACAGGGTTTTATGTTTTAGCTGGTTGGGAGCCGGAAGGCAATACCCGAATAACGCGCTAGGTTGTGTACCTGCCAGATTGGAAATGGATTCCTATCAGAAAGGAGCTTTTGCTCATGTCAAACAAAGTTATTTTTAATCTTGATGAACTATTCATCTCTGTTGGTATTGATGTCGGTGCTGACTTCTCCTGGATGTCTATAGCACTTCCAAACCAACAATTCGTAGGAAAACCTTTCAAAATCCTACATAACAGTATTGATTCCCTTACAACCGCTGTTTCTAAAATAAAAGAAGCAGAAGAGTTGTATTCTTTGGAAAGTCGCATTTTCCTCGAATCCACGGGAATTTATCATTACCCACTCTTCTGCTATCTTCGTGATAAGGGTTTTAACTGCTCGGTTATTAATCCTATCATCACTAAGAATAGCACAAACATCAACATACGAAAAGTACATAATGATCGTTTTGATTCTAAAAAAGCTGCTTTAGTTGGCTTGAAACCTGATTTAAAGGTTTCACTTATGCCATCAGACCTTGCTCTAAACTGCCGTAATCTGTGCCGTGAATACTACGATTTAATGGATAATCGCAGTGCCTATGTGAATAAACTTCAGGGTGAATTACGCATGGCGTTTCCTCAGTATCTTGGCATCTTTTCCAAGGTTACTATCAACACTTCTCTTACATTGTTGGAAACTTATACATCTCCATCAGCTTTTCTTGAAGCAGACAAGCAAGAGATTATTGATATCATCAAATCAACAGCTCGCTTTGGACTTACATATGCTCAGAATAAGTATAATGCCATAATTCAGGCGGCAACTGATGCAAATCAGTTTGGGTACATTATAGACAGTAACATCAAGCGTATTCGCCTTTATATCAGCTTCATACGTAAATATGATGAAGAAATCAACAGCATTCTTGAATCGCTCCATGAGCTTGTTGATGCTAATGAAGATACCGACTTTGTTAAGCAGATTCATTTGATTAAAACATTCAAAGGTGCTGGTTTCTTGTCTGCTGTATCCATCATGGGTGAGATTGGTGATTTTTCAGCATTTTCAAAGCCGAAACAACTTTTCGCTTATTTTGGTCTTGATCCAGCCGTAAAGCAATCCGGTAAATTTGAAGGCACCAAGGTTCAAATGTCTAAGCGTGGTTCCGCCATCGCCAGACGTGTGATTCACACATTAACCCTACAAAGCATCAGTATCTCCCGTAATGGAGAAGCTAAAAATCCAGTTCTTCGCGAATACTATCTCAAGAAGTGTGACTCAAAACCAAAGCTCGTAGCAATGGGCGCTGTTTCACATAAGGTATGCAATATGATATTTGCAATACTCAGAGACAACAAACCATTCAAAATCATTGCTCCTCAGGAGCATATCAAACAATACAATGCTGCCAAATGCGACATGACTGCATAAAATACTATGAACCCAATGAATCAATATCTTTCAAAAAACGATATTTTCACCAAGGGGAAAGTCCGCCCTTTTTTAGTCAAAAAACAAAATAATTTTTTTCACATCTAACTATTGACATTTATTAGCTGGACTT
>NZ_QUEB01000037.1:0-3036 GCF_003477845.1 Clostridium sp. AF34-13 | reverse complement strand
GTATCATTTTCCTAAACATAAACAGTATTTCTCTGTTTGTAAGAGCCAGTTCATACTCATTATCACTTTCTCTTATCATGTTTAGTTCTTCTGCTGATATAACTTTAAGATATCCGCTTGCAAGCATAAGGCTCCATACCGCATCCTCTGAATAATCAAGCTCCGAAAACACTATCTGCTCATCAATCGGAACTTTTATGTTTTCCCCACTAATAAGTGTTTCCAGCATCTTTTTTATATATGGGCTTCCTTTTTGAACAAGATTATTTATAAGTCCGTTTGAACTTGATTCCGCCCAATATAATGCAATTTTCTTTTTATCAAGATAATTGATTATCGACCATGGATTATAAATATCTTTTTGCTCTCCAAATACGAAACCATCATACCATGCTTTTACTTCTCCCTTTTGTTCAGAAAGAGCAAACTCATCAAGTGCATCAAACACTTCCTGCTCTGTAAATCCAAATACAGTAGTATATTTTAGTGATAATGTTGTAACCACTTCAAGGTTATTAAGGTCACTAAAGATGCTCTCTTTGGACACCCTTGTTATCCCAGTCATTATCGCTCTTTCGAGATATGGATTTGTCTTAAAGGTAGAATTAAAAAAACTTCTCGTAAATGTCACAAGTTCTTCCCAGTAGCCGTTTACATATGCCTCCTGCATCGGTGTGTCGTATTCATCGAGAAGAATTATCACTTTTTTTCCATAATATTTATACAACATTTCAGCCAGAGATTTTATTGCTCTGCATACAATTTCATTTGATATCTCTTTATTTACATCTGCATTGTTTGCATAAGTATCTAACTGCCCATATATAGTTTTTTCTGCTTCTGTCAATTTATCACTTTTTAGCAGATACGAATGTTGTTTATATACATCATTTATCACTGACACAAAATCATTTTTTGTATCTTTAAAATTATTTGCCTTTATATCCGCAAAACTTAAAAATATCACCGGATATGTTCCCTGCAACCTTCGATAGTCTTCCTCCTTCCATATGTCAAGACCTTCAAACAAATCACCTCTGTCTTTATATTTGTTTGAAAAAAAACAGTTTAACATATCCATATTTAATGTTTTTCCGAAACGGCGTGGACGGGTGATAAGTGTCACATCATCTTCCATTTCCCACCATTCCTTTATAAATGCTGTCTTATCTACATAAAAACAATCTTTCTTCCTGATATCCTCAAAACTTTGTTTGCCTATCGCTACTCTTTTCATAAGCCTCCTCCAATACAACTCTAACACATTTTTATTTCTGATTCACATTGATTTTTTATCCACGAAACTATTCCAATGTAATTATGATAACATTACATCAAAACAAAGTAAAGACAGCAAATTCAAAAGGCAACTACCACAACCGGTATCCTACCGTCCACACCTGCGATGCGGTAAACAACCCTGTTATTGCGATAATTGCCTTTTCTCTTTATAAACTTATACTCATTTACTTATTTACTTTTATGGATTTCTTTGAACTCCATTTTCCATATACTTTTTTATCCGAAGCATTATAGCGGTATCTCTCACCTGAATATAATATTTCTTATTTTTCTTCAATGATTTTAAAGTATATTTTGTTTTTGTCGTTGACTTCGTTTTGCTCGAACCCATATTTGTCTTCAAAGAATAGCGTATCTGATATCCTTTTGCTTTACTTACTTTTTTATATTGAATCTCAACTTTTCTGCCTTTGATATTTTTTGCTTTGGATATGGTAACTTTTCCTACACTTATTTTTGTGCTTGTATTGTCGTTTGTACTGTCATTTGTACTGCCGGAAGTTCCGGTAGTATCACTTTCTTTCTGTTTGATGAATCTATACTGTTTTCTGTATTTTAGTTATCAAACACACTCTAAAAGTTGTTAAATATCACATTATGCCTGATAAAAGTAGTTCTGAAATATATGTGTAGGCTGATAAAAAAATTCCTCAATAACTTTATCGACTTCATTTTTTTTAATATCATACCACTCTTGGTATAAATACTTGTAACCATTGACATTCACATAACCATTCAATAACCTTGTATCAGCTCCCATTGTTCTAAGTCCTTCTATGAAAAGCCTATATGAGTCATTTGTCAAATATACATTTGTTGTTATCAAATTTCTTAACAACTCATCTTTATTGCTATTTATTTTTATAATATCTAAATATACATTAGGATGAGTATAACTATTAGCCTCCTTAGCCAACACAAGCAATTCTTTGTTATTCAATCTGGAAATATTATATTTAGACTGTATTGTAAATTCATTGTTAAAAAGAAATTCCTTGTATTCTCCCAATTTAATATCATGCCTTTTTTCTTTGTTTGAATTAGAACAATATAAAAGTACCTGTTTGTAATCCTCATAATTAACCAAATTATATAAATCCAAATATGCTTCTATCGAATGTCTAAGTTCTCTTTGTACTGTAGGAAATCCCAATACATCATTTTCAATATCATACCAATTACAGAACTGTGATAATGTAGAGCGATAATTATTCTTGATATAACTAAACAGCCAAAATACTTCTGTTGAATTTATACACATATTTGAAAGGTTATTTACCCTAACAATTTCTGATGTTGACCATTCAACAAACGGAAGATAACCCAATCCATTCAATGACAATTCCCGTTGTAAAAAATCCTGATTAATATACTTCATTACTCATTCCTCCTAATCTTTCTGTTCAAACTTCTTTCTTTTTTTCTTCAAAAGATACTGTATATCTCTAATAATCAACAGCAAGCAGATTACTGATAATACTTTTTTCAATTATACAATTCAACCACGACAATATATGTCATCTTTATTTTTTAATTCAAAAAAGACATACCATCTGTTATCATGCTTTAAACTTGCTGTTTAAAACATGATAACAGATGGCATGTCAAACTTTGTGATAGTGATTTTACCATTTATTTACCGTCTATCAGCACCTCTTTACCTCTAAACGCAAATCCGTAGTGATGGATATTTTCTTGTTTTACTCCTCGCTTTATAAGCTCTGCATCATAATT
>NZ_QUEB01000036.1:1408-3554 GCF_003477845.1 Clostridium sp. AF34-13 | reverse complement strand
GTGGCAGAAATTAGGTCGTAGTGTTACAAAAAAGCTTGACCACAACATTTGATGATTATTCCTGTTGCTCTTAACAATATTAAGTATAGATCTGACGTCAATGCTATGAATCCGATTGAGAAAAATGTAAAGTCTTTAGAGGATTATATTAAACTCACAAAAGCATCAAGATATCATTTTTGCTTGGATTCTGAGGACTATACAGGCTTTTTGAAAATCCTCGTGAATGCGAAATTGAGAAATGCTATCGGTCATAATGATGTTGAATACAATTCAGTAGACCAGCTGATAACTTATATTCCTAATCCGAAAGATAGAACAAAAAAGAAAACAGAATATTTGCTTGAATTTGAAAATGAGGCAATGTGTATGTTTCAAGCTATATTGGGAGTCTCTGAATATTTGTATCGTCTGAGGGAACTTGAACTTATGCATGATGGAAAAATTCCTATTATGGTTCAGGAAAGAGCAAATTGGCCGAAGAAGATAGGTCGCAATGAATTGTGTCCATGTGGAAGTGGAAAGAAGTATAAGCGTTGTCATGGGCGATGAGAGTATACAGAAATTCGTTCATTGTTTATTATAGAGTGATTTATCGAAGAAGGAGGCATTCTATTTGAAAAAGAAAAAAGATGAAATAACCATCCGTTCCAGTGCTGCAGAATATCTAACTTATGTTGCCTCTGTCGGCAATCAGCAGGACAGTATTGAGATGCGCTATGAGGATGAGAATATATGGCTGACACAGAAGATGATGGCCACGTTGTACGATGTGGATGTTCGCACCATAAATTATCATGTAAAAAAAATCTTCAGTGATAGCGAATTACAAGAGGATTCAGTTATCCGAAAATTTCGGATAACTGCCGCTGACGGAAAAAGCTACAGCACAAATCACTATTCCTTGGAGATGATCATTGCTGTTGGATTCAAGGTCAATTCTGAGCGTGCAGTGCAGTTCCGTAAATGGGTCAATCAAATTGCCAAGGACTACACCATCAAAGGCTGGGTCATGGATAATGAGCGCTTAAAAAACGGTGGCTCTGTGCTCACAACAGAATACTTTGATCGCTTGCTTGAGCAGATTCGTGAGATCCGTTTGTCTGAGCGTAGATTCTATCAGAAGATAACGGACATCTATGCTACAGCTCTTGATTACGACCGCACAGCAAAAACGACAAAGCAGTTCTTTGCTAAGGTGCAGAACAAGATGCATTATGCAGTTCACGGTCATACAGCAGCAGAATTGATTTATGAGCGAGCAGATGCTGATAAGCCACATATGGGGCTGACCACGTGGGCAGCAGCACCGGAAGGAAAGATTGTAAAAAGTGATGTGAGTGTTGCAAAAAATTATCTTTCTGATCAGGAAATGCGTTCATTAGAGCGTATCGTTTCGGCATACCTGGATCTGGCAGAGGATCGTGCAGAGCGTCACATTCCGATGACAATGGAGGACTGGGCAAGGCGTCTGGATTTATTCCTGATGGCTGATGACAGAGAGGTCCTTCAGAATTCAGGAAAGATCACGGCAGAGATTGCCAAGGCTAAAGCAGAGACTGAATTTGAAAAGTATCGTGTTATTCAGGACAGATTGTTTATGTCTGACTTTGATAAATACATGTTGGAATTGGAAGAGAATGCGAAGAAGTAATAGGATTGTTTCTCTGTTTAATGCACATTTCTCAGTATATAAGGTCGAGTGCATGGAAGCAAGGCCATCAGTTAGGTCTAAAAATAGCCGTTGACCTGTTCCTTGTAGGAAGAACGGACAAGGTTGAGGCGATGGAGATTCTCCGCAAGATTTGACTTTTATGTTGGAATCACTATACATAGTAGAAATGAATAAAAAAGTTGAACTTTTTCCGTGGACAAACAAGGTTCAGGCTGCGATATGGGTAGCAGAATGTATCAAGGTATTTTTGCTACAGAATTTGTAGATATGTTTCCACGAACAAACGGAGATATTTTACTACATGCCATATTAGTCTGGATAGGTTCCAGATGACCGACATCAATCCGGACCTATCGAGCCATGTGGAGACGGTAGTTGCACTACATCGGACAGATTCGTAATGGTGTTAGAATTTAAATAGTACAAGTTAGATATGGAATAATCCTTAATATAGATTTATTATTAAAGTTA
>NZ_QUEB01000036.1:0-1398 GCF_003477845.1 Clostridium sp. AF34-13 | reverse complement strand
TTAGATATGGAATAATCCTTAATATAGATTTATTATTAAAGTTAAAGATTGGAGGATTAAGACATGGCTACACAGTACTCAGAAGAATTTAAGAAAGATGTGTTGTGGTCAAGCTTTTTTGTAACACTACGACCTAATTTCTGCCACAGGGTTTACGCAACCCCGTAGCGTGCCTCATAAGGCGTTTTGTAATTATTATAAGAATGCGGACGGACATGGTTATATTGTACATACGCAAATTCTTCGACTGCTGTGTAGAGTTCATCTTCTGTGTGATAATAATGCTGATATATAAGATCATTTTTTAATGTGTTGAAATATCTTTCCATAGGAGCATTATCATATGGATATCCAGCCTTACTCATACTTTGAGTGATGCCGAGCTTCTCACAGAATTCTGTGAACTCTTTGGATGTGTACTGGCTTCCCTGATCTGAATGCAACATAAGTTTACTTAAATCTATTCCTGGTTGCGAATGAATTGCTTTTTCAAGCGTTCTTTTCGCTAAATCAGCGGTTATATTTTTATCCGTTATGCTTGAAATAACGCTTCGGTCGTGCAGGTCAATAATAGTGCAATTATAGCGTTTACTACCATCTGTCAAAAATAGATAAGTAAAATCAGTACACCATTTTAGATTTATTGCATTTGCATGAAAATCCTGATTCAGCTTGTTCCCATATACTTTATGAGCAACACCATGTTCATACTCTGGTTTCTTTTTCCTAGATATTGAGAACAACTGCATTTCAGTATTCATATATTTGTGAACCGTTAAACTACTGATATCGTATCCTTTACGGATAAGATACGCATGTACGGTTCTGTAACCATCAACTCCGCCATGAGAGTGATAGATTTCTCGAATAGAGTTTTTGATTTCATCTTTCTGTTGATGATAATCAGCTTTTCGATTTTTAAGATAGTTATAATAAGCATTTGGATAGATGTTAAATTTTCTGAGTAGCCATCTAAGTCCAAATTTCTTGTTGTATTTCTGAACGAATCGATAAGCCTCTAATCGATTTCCTTCGCAAAGAATGCAATGCCACCTTTGGTGGCTATGGCTTTATTTTAGAAAGTCATTTTCCTTTTGAAGTTCAGCAAGTTGCTTTTTGAGCTTAAGATTTTCTTTCATGTAGTCATAATCGGCTTGGGCTTCTTCATTTGTCTGGCATTCTTCACGGAATTGTTTTGTCCAATTGGAAATGCTTGCTTTGGATACACCATATTCAGCAGCAAGACCTTTGAGGGTTCTCCCCTCTTCAAGATGAAGACGTACAATCTTCTTCTTAAATTCTGGTTCGTAGTTTTGATTCATTTGTAATATACCTCGTTTCCTCCTAAGATTATATCTTATTAGGTCGAGCTGTTACAACTATAGTTTAGCACAACAA
>NZ_QUEB01000035.1:299-3969 GCF_003477845.1 Clostridium sp. AF34-13 | reverse complement strand
GAACAATATAGGGAGGTAGATTATGAGTAAAAATTTAAGAAGAATGGCACCTAAAGAGGAGAAATATAGAAAGTATGCATATATATATTCTATAGATAGAAGCTACATATATTAAGTTTAAATAAAATATTTTTCATTGCAACAAAATTCAAAGAAAGCTGTCTTATATTATAAGAGATGATATGGTGTAGGAATTAAGAGTAAAAAAGTGTGCAGAAATGGAGGTTCAGTATGAAAAAAGAAAAATATATTATAAGCAGAAAATTTATAGGCAGTTTGCTTTTAAAAAACATTATGATGTTTGGTGTTGTTATTTTAGCTGTAGCAGCGCCTATGTTTATGCAGCCTGATAAAACTTCAGCGGCAAAGAAAAAAACAAAACAGACTCAGGAATATGTATCTATGAGTTATAAAAAAGGTGTGCTTACGATTAAGGGAAAGGGGGAGATGGGAGACCCTATAAAAACAACTGTATATGAAAATAAAAATATTAAAAAAGTTGTAATTAAGAAAGGTGTTACGGCAATAGCAGATTTTGCGTTTAAAGGTTGTAAAAAGTTAAAGGAAATAATATTGCCATCAACTTTGAAAAAGATTGGTGCTTATGCGTTTGAAGATTGTCCAATAAAAAATATTACCATTCCAAAATCAGTAAAGAGCATTGAACCAGGAGCGTTTGCAGGCAGTTCAATAAAAAGTATAACTATTCCAAAAACAGTAAAAAAGCTGGGTGAAGGTGTGTTTGGTGACTGTAAAAAACTTGAAAGTATAACAATGCCTGGAAATATAGGAGTAAGAAAATATGAAGAGCCGGATGATGAATATCAGCCAAAGTCTTTTGTGGGAGATTCTTGCAAATCGCTTAAAAAAATAAAATTTACAACAGCACTTGATATTAATATTCTAAAAAGAGTTGGTAAAAGTGGCGGTTTTGAAGTTCTGGCAAATGATCCGAAGTATAAGAGTGTGAACGGATTGTTATATTCAAAAGACGGAAAGACACTTTTAAGGATACCGCTTGGAAGAAAAAGGGTGGTTATATCAGATAAGTGTACAACAGTTACAGCAGGAAGCTATGGGTATGAGATGTATTTTATGGACAGTGCAATGAATGAGATCGTATTTCCCAAAACAGTCAAAAAAATAACATTTGATGATACTTTGGTGGATTCAGAACATTATGAATGTAAAAATATAAAAGTGACATTAAATATGGATTATCTTGATGATCAGTCAATACAGAACTTGTGGAGAACAAATAAGTATTGGAAAAATTCATTAAAGGATGAACTCTTAAGAAAAGGGCTTGCAAAGTTAAATGAGGAAAATGAGCGTATGTTAATGCTTAGCGATGGTTATCTGTGCGGTTATATTATGAAAGAGGGCAGTGATGTTGATGATGAGTCAACATGGGAAAAAATAGACGGACTTGTGATACCTGATAATGTTAAAACAATAGGCTGTGGTGCATTTGCCGGATATTCAATATGCAGTATAACGCTTGGAAGTTCGGTAGAGTGCATAGCCTCATTAGCATTTGGAGGGTGGTCATCAAAGGCAGGCTTGGTTGATGATAATTCAAAGAGGTATGCAGTTGTGTATATGAAAAATAATAATATACAGATAAAGGATAACGCATTTAATATAGGCGGTTATGTCAGGGTTGTTACTTTATAAGGGAGGGTCGGCTATGAAAATTGAAAAGAGTACCAAAAGAATAAAAAATATATTTGCTTTTACAGTAATGATTTGCAGCTTGTGTTTATTTTGTGGATTTTTGGTGACAGAAAAAGCATCAGCAAAAAAAACAACAGTGAAAAAAGTAAGTTCCACATTGAAGAATGGCACATTTACGGTTTCTGGCAAAGGAAAAATGCCTGAGAGTGCCATGCCAAAGGCTGCACAGAAAAAGAAGATTAAAAAGATCGTTATTAAAAATGGAGTAACCGAACTGCCGGAAGACGCATTTAGGGATTGCAGCAAGGCAACAGTTATAACAATAGCACCAACTGTAAGCAGGATAGGTGCAATGGCATTTTATAAAACGGGAGTAGAGAAAATAACAATTCCTAAAAAAGCGAGAAATTTAGGTTATGGTATGCTTCAAAATTGTAAAAATCTTAAGGAATTAACAATACCGGGAAATTTTTGGGCAAGAGAACCTAAAAAAGCGGTCAATAAAAAGAATCTTATTGGTTCATTGATACTTGGAAATGATAATTCAAATATTGTTAAAAAGGTTAAATTTTCAACAGATTTTGTATGGCAATGTCAGGAGACTTTGGGAGACTGCGAGGAATTTGAAGTTTTAGAAACAGATCCATATTATAAAAGCATAGATGGATGTATATATTCAAAGGATGGAAAGAGACTTGAAGCTGTACCATATGGAAGAAAGGAGATTGATATTGCTGAGGGCTGTGAAACCATTGATGTACAAAGTTATTCATATAATATAGAAGCATATATTAATGGAAAACTTGAACGATATATATATGGCGGATGCGGACAGATAGAAAAATTTGTTTTTCCATCGACATTCAAAAGTGTTCAGGGATCAATTTCGGCTTATCATAATCACTCGGATGCCATGTTCAAAAAATGTACTGATATTGAAGTTGAGTTTAAATCGGATAAACTTGACAGAGAGGCATTGAACGGATTATGGGATTCATATTTTATCTGGAGAAAATCACTTGCAAAGGAGCTTGTAAGGATGAATTATGCGGAAATAAAAGATGATATGCTGATAATGGTTGATGATGGGGAACTGTATGGCTATGTTGGGGAAAAGGAAAACGCAGAGCTAACGATTCCTAATGAGGTGAAGTATATTCGTGATAATGCGTTTAATTCGCTGCCGAGTGGAACAGCACAGAAATTTTCAATAAAATCCGTGGTGCTTAATGATATAGTTGATAATTTACCGGAGAATGTTTTTGCGGGAAATCATGGGGTAAAAGTATATATAAGGAGAGCCATATCGATACAGAAACAGGCATTTAACCAGTGCGATAATTATAATATTATCAGGATTACTCTGGTATAGGACAGTATAGAAATATAACAAAGTAAAAAGAGGACATTGCAGACCACATTATAGAAAATGTAAGGGCTGCAATGCTCTTTTTTTTGATTACAAGACAGATTTTCTGTTTAACTTCATTTTAAACAAGAGAATTTTGTAGCTGTTATATTAGGAATTTCTCCACTCCTCAATCACACAGGTATGGTGCTTTTTGTCTGAACCATCCTCATTATAATTGATACCCACTAAAAGAATTTTGTCACTGTATCCGGATAATGCTCCATGATATTTTTTCCCTTTTATCTGCTTAATAGCGGTTTCGGCAGACTGATTATATTTAAGTTCAACAATCATTGCGGGTCTGAATCCTGCATTTGATCTCGGAATAAAAGCAAAATCAGCAAAACCTTTGCCGGCAGGCATTTCACGGACGATATTGTAATATCCCGGTGCTGTAAAATATGCCATTGTGAGGACGCAGCTTAATGAGTTTTCATCGTTGTACTTAAGAACGGATGTGTAGGTGTCATGTGCCTGTTCTATAATTTCTGCAACTTTCGTTTCATCGCCATCAATGGTAGCCATCAGCAATTCGTCACATCTTGAAATTGCCTTTGATATTTCATCCCATGTTCCTGTTTT
>NZ_QUEB01000035.1:0-289 GCF_003477845.1 Clostridium sp. AF34-13 | reverse complement strand
TTGCCTTTGATATTTCATCCCATGTTCCTGTTTTTAATGCCATCTGGAAAGCTTCGGCAACCTCATAGTTAGGGATATATGCACTTTTTCTATCTGCATCATAACCTAAATATCCCAAATGAATAAGTGCTGTCAATGCGTCATCCTTTGAATGAATGTCGGATAAATCATTTTGAAACGACCGGGTATCAACAATTACCTTTCCGCCTGCAAGCATTATCATAATATCATCCTTAAGACCGGCATAATTCATTGTAATAAATGTATTGATTGATGAGAAAGAAGAAGT
>NZ_QUEB01000034.1:0-4143 GCF_003477845.1 Clostridium sp. AF34-13 | reverse complement strand
GAACAATATAGGGAGGTAGATTATGAGTAAAAATTTAAGAAGAATGGTAACATTTGGTTTGGTAGTGACAATGGGAATTTTGCCAATGAGTGCACATAGCAATATAGTATCTGCACAGGGGCAGGAAGAAACAAAGACACTGATTATGACAAGAGAGGATGACATTGACAGTTTCGATGATCTTGATGGAATGACATTAGATCTAAGTGATAAAAATATTGTGCCTGATGCTGATGGAAAAGTTGAAGTTGATGTTAATGATGCAGTTACGCAAGGAAATATGGCGAGAAATATGATACATGGAGAGTTTGCTTTTTGGATAAATAATTTAAGTGATTTTTCTGGTATGGATGGAGTATATTCAGCAAACAGACCAATACAAAATATATATATAACGAATAATGAGATATATGTTACTCAGGTATATGCTAAGAATGGAAATTCAAATAATGTAAAAATTTCAAGATGTGAAATAATGCCTCAAAATCGTAAGCAGGCAGTCATGAGAGACTCTATGAATATTGAAGGTGTTGGTCATGGTCAAAATCTGATACCGTATCAGTATAACAATAATCAATATTTTATTGTATGTGCAAATGCAAATAAGACAAAAATAGATGAAAATACTACCTATTGGGAAGCTGGTAAAATCGGTAAAATTGAATATCAACCGGATGTTACATTTACGAGTACAAAAATTGACAAACTGGATGACACAGAGTATTCAAACAAAACAAGAACACCATTTTATGATTTAAGAAGATGTGCTGTCAATGTATCTCCTGACGGAAAAAAGATGCTTATGTTTAAACAGAGCAGGCAAGGAAATGTCCAATATTCATTTTATGATTTTAATGCCATAAAAAAAGCATTAGACAGCAATTCAACTAATGATAGAAGTTTTAGATATAATGATAAATTAGCTGAAGCCTGTGATAGTGATGTAATAAATGCCGATAATGTTCCTAATGGGCAATTACAGGGAATAGCAATAGATAATGATATGAATATATATATTGTGTCTGACGGAGATGGAACATATAATACATTAGCTAATCTTTCTGTTATTTTTAAAAAATCAAAAAAAACAATATATTACAGTATATATGGTAGTGTTAGTGAAATATTATATTATTTAGGAGATACTATATCCAGCTCGGAAGAATTAGAATTAGAAATAGAAGGTTTGCAAATAATAAATGATAAGATATATATGGGCATATCTCCTAAAGCCGAAAACCAAAGAAACAGGGCATTCATATATTATATTGATAACGGACTTATACATGAATAAAATTTTATATTTCCCTGCAACATAATTCATAAAAATCTGTCTTATATTATAAGAAATGATATGACATCGGACAAAAATAGTTAGAAATGGAGATTTCAGTATTCACAGGCACAAATCTTATATGTGATGTGTACTCGGTATCTTCTCAAAATTTTTAGTTCAGAAGATTACGAGAGCACATTGTGTAGAAATGGAGGTTTAGTATGGGAAAAGAAAAATTTATCAGAAAAAGAAAGTCTGCCGATAAGTTCACTTTTAAACAAAGTATAATGCTCGGAGTTGTTATCATAGCATCGGTATCAATAATATTTATGCAGGCCGATAATGCTTCGGCTGCAAAAAAGAAAACAAAGCAGGATAACCATTATGTAACTATGAGTTTTAAAAATGGTGTACTTACAGTTAAAGGAAATGGGGGATCCCATAAATATAACAGTGTATGAGGGTAAAAATATTAAAAAAGTTGTAATTAAAAAAGGGGTTGTGTCATTACCTGACAATGCGTTTAAAGATTGCAAAAAGTTAAAAAAAATAGTATTACCATCAACTTTAAAACGGATTGGTGCTCGTGCGTTTTCAAATACCACGGCATTAAAAAGCTTAAATCTGCCCAATGGTATAAAAACAATAAAAGAATATACATTTGAAAAATCTGGAATTGAAAAAGTTAATATTCCAAAAACAGTAAAAAAGATTGGTGCTTATGCGTTTGAGGGATGTCCAATAAAAAATATTTCCATTCCAAAATCAGTAAAGAGCATTGAACCAGGAGCGTTTGCAAGCAGTTCAATAAAAAGTATAACTATTCCCAAAACAGTAAAAAAGCTGGGTGAAGGTGTGTTTGGTAACTGTAAAAAACTTGAAAGTATAACAATGCCTGGAAATATAGGAGTAATAAAATATGAGATTCCGGATTATGAATATCAGCCAAAGTCTTTTGTGGGAGATTCTTGCAAATCGCTTAAAAAAATAAAATTTACAACATCACTTAATATTAATATTTTAAAAAGAGTTGGTAAAAGCGGCGGTTTTGAAGTTATGGCAAATGATCCAAAGTATAAGAGTGTGGACGGATTGATATACTCAAAGGATGGAAAGACACTTTTAAGGATACCACATGGACGAAAAAAAGTAATTATATCAGATAAATGTACAACAGTTACAGCAGGAAGCTATGGGTATGAGATGTATCTTGCGGACAGTGCAATGAAAGAAATAGTATTTCCCAAAACAGTAACTAAGATAATATTAGATGACACTCTGTTAGGACCAAGTTATTATGAATGTAATAATATAAAAATAACATTAAATATGGATTATCTTGATGACGACTCAATAAAGATATTGTGGCAGACAAATAAATATTGGAGAAATTCATTAAAGGATGAACTCTTAAGAAAAGGGCTTGCAAAGTTAAATGAGGAAAATGAGCGTATGCTCATGCTTGATGACGGCTATCTGTGTGCTTATCTTATGAAAGATATCAGCAAGATAGACGATAGATCAGCTTGGGAAACAATAGATGGACTTGTGGTGCCTGATAATGTTAAGACAATAGGAACAGAAGCGTTCACGGGATTTCTTGTAAAATCCTTAACATTTGGAAGTGGAGTTAAATATGTAGAAGAAAATGTACTTTTGGCAGCAGATGTTCCGAATACATATAAAAATATGGCTACAATTTATGTGAAAAATCACGACATAGTTATATCAAAAAAGGCATTTGATGCAAATGATCAGATTAACATTGTAATGGCTTAGATTGTTTATTAAAAAAGAGGACATTGCAGACCGCACTATAGAAAATGTAAGGGCTGCAATGCTCTCTTTTTTAATTACAAGAGAGATTTCCGGTTTAACTTCATTTTAAACAAGAGAATTTTGTAGTTGTTCTATCAGGAATTTCTCCACTCCTCAATCACACAGGTATGGTACTTTTTGTCTGAACCATCCGCATTATAATTGATACCCACTAAAAGAATTTTGTCACTGTATCCGGATAATGCACCATGATATTTTTTCTCTTTTATCTGCTTTATAGCGGTTTCGGCAGACTGATTATATTTAAGTTCAACAATTATTGCGGGTCTGAAACCTGCATTTAATCTCGGAATAAATGCAAAATCAGCAAAACCTTTGCCGGCAGGCATCTCACGGACGATATTGTAATATCCCGGTGCTGTAAAATATGCCATTGTAAGGACGCAGCTTAATGAGTTTTCATCGTTGTACTTAAGAACGGATGTATAGGTGTCATGTGCCTGTTCTATAATTTCTGCAACTTTCGTTTCATCACCATCAATGGTAGCCATCAGCAGTTCATCACATCTTGAAATTGCCTTTGATATTTCATCCCATGTTCCTGTTTTTAATGCCATCTGGAAAGCTTCGGCAACCTCATAGTTAGGGATATATGCACTTTTTCTATCTGCATCATAACCTAAATATCCCAAATGAATAAGTGCTGTCAATGCGTCATCCTTTGAATGAATGTCGGATAAATCATTTTGAAACGACCGGGTATCAACCATTACCTTTCCGCCTGCAAGCATTGTCATAATGTCATCTTTAAGACCTGCATAATTCATTGTAATAAATGTATTGATTGATGAGAAAGAAGAAGTGTTTCTCCAGTAAGAAGCAAAGGCATGCCTGTCGATTGCTTCAGATACAGAGTTTGGATTATACATATGAAGTCCGTTTATCAGATAACCATTGTACCACGCTTTGATTGAATCAAAATCCATGTCATATTTTTGGCATAATTGTTTAACTTCTTCTTCCGTAAAACCATAGTATGGTGTTATAGGATATGAATCTAACATTGTATATTCACGGAAATTGTTAAG
>NZ_QUEB01000033.1:1427-4169 GCF_003477845.1 Clostridium sp. AF34-13 | reverse complement strand
AGCCACATATATGATTTTGCCGTTGCTTCGCGTCCCTCCTCTTTCAAAACCTGTATAGGGCTTTCATCTGCCATAGCAAACTCTCTGCTTAACAGCAGTCTGTGGTAAAATTCGTACAATATACGCAGATACTTATCGGTACATTCTATAACCCAGTTAGCCATTGTTGCACGGCTAAGTTCAAAACCATACTGCAGCCAGTCTTTTTCCTGACGGTACAATGGCATCCCATTAACATATTTTGAGTAAATTACCCAGGCAACAATTGATGGCGATGCATAGCTTCTGAGTAGTGCCGGTGGAACAGGAGCATGTATAATATTTGGTTTTTCCTCATCTGTTTTACATTTTGGACAACCATAATGTACACTGACATATTCCACAACTTTTAAAGTTGCAGGTATGTATTCAAGTTCCTTGCGCACAGTCTCTTTTCCTATAACTTCTAAGTGTGTACCGCATATGGAGCAAATCTGTTCTTCTTCTGGTAAAGTAATCTCTCTGATTTCAACCGGAAGATTTTTGGTTTTCTCAGCAAAAGTAACTTTTTTCTTTCTTGTATGCTTTTTTACGACTATCTCTTCTTCAGCTGCCGGTAATTCTTCAATTGTTTCATCTGATTCATCGGAAAGATTAAATGATAATTGTCCATCTGTCTGCTGCTCCATTTTTTCACGTTATGAACCAAACAGTTTTCTTTTCATATAATCAATCTGTTCATTAAGAAGTTTGACCTGAACAGTCAACTCCTGAACCTGAATATTACTGATATTTAAAGCTGACTGGAGAGTTTTGTTTAACTCTCTCTGTTCATTAAGTGAATCTTTTAATTCCCTTATCAATATATCTTTTGCATCAACAGACATCAGATTTTCCTCCACGATTTGATACAATTATTATAACATATCTTAGAGTAAAAAGATAGCTGTAATGCCTGTTTTTATGGGGTTGATTCATTTTTTAACAGGTGGTTTTATCGCTTTTGGCTGTTCTATTTCAAGACCATCCATAAGCCACTCAAACTGTTTCCATGTAAGACTTTTTACTTCATTTTGATTGCGTGGCCATTTATAGCTGCCTGAACCTGTAAGTCGTTTATATAATAAAACTATGCCATCTTTTTCACGATATATTGCTTTTATGCGGTCTTTTTTTCTGCCACAAAATAGAAAGATGCTGTTCTCATGTGGATTCATTTTAAGTTGTTCTTCTATTATTGCGCATAAGCCATCGATCTGTTTTCTCATATCTGTTCTGCCACAGACTATGTAAACATTGTCCAGAGCAGATATATCCCCTAACATGAGACCTCCTGTAATACAGTGAGAAGTCCTTTTAATGTGTGTTCATTAAAATCATCCTGGAGTGTTATGCTTGCATTTTTATATTTAAACATAATAGGTGCTATCTGTGTATCATTTTCTTCCGCAAACAATGTTATGTTTTCTGCTGCTTCTGGTAACACATTTACACAGACAACATCCTGTTTTTCAGTAACTATATTAGTGTTACATTTGAAACTGTGTTCTGGTATCTCATAGCAGGCCTGTTGTCTGAGCTTTTTAATCCACCAATAAAATGTACTTGGTGCAATATCATTATTAATACACCATTGCTTATCTGACAAACCGCTCTTACGGCACTGCATGACAAGACCATAAATTTTATCATAGTATAATTTTTTATCTGCCATATATTTTCTCCTCGCTTTTTGTAATGTTATAGTAAACGGCTCCAATATTGAATAAGAAACTTCAAGATTACTGGAGTGAACGTTTCCAATTTTTGAGACAATCTAATTATGGCATAATATTTTTTAATGTGCTATCCGTGGGGATATTTTGCGCTTACTATTGGCTTTGCTGATGTCCTTCGGCAGCTTGATATTAGCGTTGCTTGCCTTTCTCGATAAGAGAAACAAGCGCAAATAAAAATGCCTACTCTGTCGCAACCAGAGTAGGCGTCTCTTTATAGAGAAATAAGCTCGCTCGGGAAACTCCACCTTTGGAGTGGGACTCCTGAGAGGCATCCGTTCCCGCGGATGCCTTTCTTTACGATTAATATACCACAATGCTTTGCTAAATTCAAGAAATTATTTGTGCTCTATACCTGCATTATCTAACACCTCATTTGCAAAACTAATTTCCACCCCTATATGACTTGTCGTGGAAGTTACTACTTCCGAATATCAGATGTGGAAATTACTTATTCTTAATGTTATATTATTCCTGTTCATCCATCTCTAAGCTCCGGTCGGAACAGGAGATATATATGAATATGAATAAGAATAAACATTTAATTTTAGATGAAAGATATGTAATTGAACATTCCCTTAATGAAAACATGAGTTTTAAAGCCATTGGTAAACAGATTCTTAAGGACTGCACTACTGTATCCAAAGAAGTGAAATCCCATATCGTATTCGAAAAGAAAGGAGCTCCTTATAAACCTTTTAACGACTGCCTTAACAGAAGACACTGTTCCCATCACGGTTATGTTTGCATCTCTTGCGAACGCCACAAAAGCCGCAACAAATGCAGCGTCTGTGATCATTGCACAACCTCTTGTGCTGATTATTCCAAGGAGGAGTGTCCTAAACTATCTAAGGCTCCGTATGTATGTAATGGATGTGATATGTTAAACAACTGTACCCTCGAGAAAAGATTCTATAAAGCTCTTGTAGCTCAAAAAGAGTATGAGTTGGTGCGGAGCGAATCACGTTCTGGCTTTAATCTCTGCGAA
>NZ_QUEB01000033.1:1015-1417 GCF_003477845.1 Clostridium sp. AF34-13 | reverse complement strand
TCAAAAAGAGTATGAGTTGGTGCGGAGCGAATCACGTTCTGGCTTTAATCTCTGCGAAAATGAATTGAAACAGCTTGATTCTGTCATAAGTCCTTTACTTAAAAACGGTCAGTCCATTCATCACATAATTGCTAACAATCAGGACAGGATTTCCTGCTGTGAAAAAACAGCTTATATTTATGCCGATAATGGTCTTTTTTCTGCCAAAAATATAGATATGCCCAGAAAGGTCAGATTTAAGCCCAGAAAGAAAAAGTCAGTCCCTCTTAAAGTTGATAAATCTTGCAGAATTGGCAGGAATTATGAAGATTATAAACTTTACAGACAAAACAATCCTTCGCAGCCTGTTGCTGAACTTGATTCTGTAGAAGGTATAAAAGGCGGTTCTGTATTACTTACCAT
>NZ_QUEB01000033.1:685-1005 GCF_003477845.1 Clostridium sp. AF34-13 | reverse complement strand
CTGAACTTGATTCTGTAGAAGGTATAAAAGGCGGTTCTGTATTACTTACCATTCACTTTGTACTTCCCAAGCTTCAATTAGCATTTTTAAGAGACGCAAATGACTCTAAATCTGTTACCGACATATTTGATGCTCTTTACAAATTACTTGGTTTTGAGAACTTTACCAAAATACTTCCCATATGTCTGGCCGACAACGGAACTGAATTTTCTGATCCTTTCGGTATTGAAGCTGACTCAGACGGAGTGATAAGGTCTCGGCTGTTTTACTGTGATCCATCTTCTCCCGGTCAAAAAGGAGCTTGTGAAAATAATCATGAA
>NZ_QUEB01000033.1:0-675 GCF_003477845.1 Clostridium sp. AF34-13 | reverse complement strand
TCTTCTCCCGGTCAAAAAGGAGCTTGTGAAAATAATCATGAATTCATAAGAAGAATTATTCCAAAATCCACTGACCTTGGGCAGTACACCCAGTCACAAATAGATATTATGATGGACCACATCAACTCATATGGAAGACCTGAACTTGGTGACAAATCACCTTATGAAATGTTTGAATTCTACTATGGCAAAGAAATATTAGATTTGCTCGACGTTCACAAAATAGTACCAAACGAAATCATCCTTAAGCCGGAATTACTTAAGAACAGATAATAAAGCCGGGTTACCCCTGCTCTTTATCTTTGTGCATCGCACACTTCTGGTCTTATTTTGACTGATTAATACTATTTTGATGAAAATTAGCCAAGCAAATTAAGAATAAAGATTTCTGTATCAGCAGAAATGTCCTTATTAACAATAAAAAGGCCGGAGTCCTACGCAGTTGTGATGAGCTCCATAACACTCTCTTTAGGGGTGGAATTCACTAACTCTTATAATGAACATGTGCATTCGACTTCTCATTTTGATGCGCATTTTTCCAGCTTTTGATATATTATATAGCATTTTTGATAGAAAAACCATACTTTTGGGAATAAAAAACTTCCACCTCATGGAATTTAATTCTACAAGGTGGAAGTAAGTCTTACAAAGCGGAATTAACTTTTACAATTGACC
>NZ_QUEB01000032.1:0-4424 GCF_003477845.1 Clostridium sp. AF34-13 | reverse complement strand
GGTGGAAGTAAGTCTTACAAAGCGGAATTAACTTTTACAATTGACCACAATGAAGTTTTTGTTATAAAATTTGTTCATATGTTAATAAATTTTTTTGTTGTAAAGTTAAGTTTTTTGTATGCTAATGAAGGTTTTATTAAAGCTCATTTTTTTATTGATTTTTGAATAAATGTTTTGTATAATGTATATATAAATTTGCTGGTTATGTTTAAATGATTAGTGATTTTGTACAAAAATATCGTTACATATATTTTAGGTGTTTGCGAAACTGGTTGATTGTATCAATGATACAGTACATTATCATAATATATTATTAAATTATGTGATTATAACATTGTAATTTACAAAACAAATGATTAGTTTCGTGATTACCTGATATACATTTATACAGGAGGTAGATAAATTATGGCAAATCGTTTTATTTTAAATGAGACATCTTATCATGGAGCCGGTGCTATTGCAGAGATTGCTACGGAGGTTAAGTCAAGAGGGTACAAGAAAGCTTTTGTTTGTTCCGACCCTGATCTTGTGAAGTTTGGTGTTACAAAGAAAGTTCTTGATGTTCTTGAGAAAGACAGTCTTGATTATGAGTTGTATTCAAATATCAAGCCAAATCCAACTATTGAAAATGTTCAGACAGGTGTTGAAGCATTTAAGAAGTCCGGTGCAGATTATCTTATAGCTATCGGTGGAGGTTCTTCTATGGATACGGCAAAGGCTATCGGTATCATCATTAACAATCCTGATTTTGCCGATGTTGTAAGTCTTGAGGGAGTTGCTCCTACAAAGAATAAATCAGTGCCTATCCTTGCGGTACCTACGACAGCAGGAACTGCGGCAGAGGTTACTATAAACTATGTTATAACTGACGCTGAGAAAAACAGAAAGATGGTCTGTGTAGACCCTAAGGATATTCCGGTTGTTGCTTTTGTGGACCCTGATATGATGTCATCTATGCCTAAGGGACTTACGGCTGCGACAGGTATGGACGCACTTACTCATGCTATCGAGGGATATATTACAGCAGGTGCATGGGAACTTTCTGATATGTTCCATCTGAAAGCTATCGAAATCATATCACGCTCACTCAGAGGAGCAGTTGACAATACGCCTGAGGGCAGAGAGGGTATGGCTCTCGGTCAGTATGTTGCAGGTATGGGATTTTCAAATGTCGGACTTGGTATAGTACATAGTATGGCACATCCGCTCGGGGCACTTTATGATACACCACACGGTATTGCAAATGCCATAATTCTTCCTACTGTTATGGAGTACAATGCAGAAGCGACGGGAGAGAAATACCGTGACATAGCAAAGGCTATGGGAGTTGAAGGCACTGAGAATATGTCTCAGGAAGAGTACAGAAAGGCAGCAGTAGATGCAGTAAAACAGCTCTCAAAAGATGTTGGAATACCTGCAGACCTCAAAGAAATCGTAAAGAAAGAGGATATACCATTCCTTGCACAGTCAGCATATGACGATGCGTGCCGTCCTGGCAATCCAAAGGAGACAAGTGTAGAAGATATAACAAAACTTTATGAGTCACTTATCTAAATTAGAAAATTAAATAAATATAGCTGTTTATGCATAGAGTATCAGATGGAAACTTATGGTGTAAACAGTGATGATTGCAACCTATAAGAAATGTATGTTAAATGCAACACTTATAGGCTGTAATACTGTAAAATCTAGTTATGACTATTGTCTGGATGTTATTATATAGAGGGATTTTCGTAATTGTTTAAACATCCCTCTATATACAAAAAATTAAAGCAGATTATTAAGGTCTTTCACATCGCAGGTGATAAGCATAGTCATCTTATCGGTTAGTCTTATATCAGGTGACGGGTTTACCTCGTATTCAGATGATGTATCCTGTCTTACGGCAATTACATTCAGGTTTTCTTTTTTTCTGAGGTCGAGTTCCATAAGAGATTTTCCTATCCAGTTTGGCTTGACATCAATCTCCACCATTTTAAGTTTGTCAGATATTTCCATAAAATTGATAACACGTCTGTTGGAGAGTTTCCTTGCAAGACGGATTCCGGTTTCTTGTTCCGGCATTATCGTCTGGTCTGCGCCAAGCTTTTCAAGTATTTTTTTATGTGTTTCATCCTGAGCCTTGCATACTACGGTTTTGACACCGGCATCTTTTGCATAAATTGTTGCAAGAATACTTATATCAAGTTTTTCAGTGATTGCAACGACAACGGCATCCATATTAGAAAGACCGAGAGTATCCAGTGCTTCAGTATCCCTTACATCGATAGCAACTGCACAGGTGACAAAGTTGGCAACAGAGTGGACACGCTCTTTATCTATATCAACAGCGAGAACATCGGCACCTGTATTTGCAAGTTCGATGGCAACGCTTCGTCCAAATTTTCCAAGTCCGATAACGGCAAATGATTTTTCCATGAGTTCCTCCTTGTTGTTTAATGTGCTCTCGAAAGTATTCGTTTTGAGAAGATACCGAGAGTAAATTTTAATGTACTAGCTGGTGTGCTGGCATGTTGCGAAACTAATTGTATGTTGTGCTAATTGCACAAATATAACAAATAATGCCGCAGGCACACTTTCGCTGCCTGTCACTCTTAACAGTACATAAGGCAGCAAAAAGCATAAATTATATTATAAGTATCAGCCGACATTTATATCTTCATGAGGGAAAGAAACAAAGTCATTTTTTCTTTCTTTATTGAAGAAGATAACCATCGAGATTGGTCCTATCCTGCCGAGATACATACATATTATTATTATAAGCTTGCCTAAGAGGTGAAGCTTTGAGGTGTAATCTCTTGTAAGACCTACGGTTGCTATCGCACTTGTGGTTTCGTAGACAACATCGACCATTGAGCCACCCTCTGCCTGATATAGTCCGACGGATGCAAGCAGCAGGAATGATATGCTGACCATTGTTACGGCAAGTGCTTTTGTGACCGTCTGGTGTGGTATGTTTTTCCTGAAAACGACAAGATGTGTCTTTCCTTTTACAATGGCACGGGTGCTTAAAAATAATGTGGCAACGGTTGTTGTTTTTATTCCGCCAGCCGTACCTATTGAAGAACCACCGATAAACATCAAAAAGTAACAAAGAAGCACAGTTCCGTGTCTTAAGCCCGACTGTGAAAATGTTGCAAATCCGGCAGTCCTTAATGTGACCGATTGAAAAAGGCTTGCAACTATCTTATCAAAAAAGCTCAGTTTACCAATCGTGTCAGTATTTGTATATTCAAGGACAAATATAAGTAATGCACCGCCTAAGATAAGGATAGCAGTTGTTATAAGTGTTATCTTTGTGTGAAGTCTTAATTTTTGCAAACTCTTCTTAACAGAAATTTTATTCTGAAAATAATTTTTAACGGTAGCTTTTAAATCCATCCACACGATAAAACCGATTCCGCCTGAAATAATAAGAAACATCGTTACAAAATTTATCCATGGATTTGAAATATACGGTTCAAGGCTGTTTGCACCGAGCAGGTCAATACCGGCATTACAAAAAGCGGAAACAGCATGAAATATGGAAAACCACAGTCCTTTTATCAGACCGAAATCGGGAACGAAAACGAAACTGTAGCAGATTGCACCGATTATTTCTATAATAAAAGTACCTCTGAAAATAAATTTTAAAAAGCGGACAAGCCCTTTGAGAGTGCTTAAGTTGAGTGCATCTTCAAGGAGAAGCCTGTCGCTCAATGTAATGCGGCTTCCTGCAACCATCATTATTCCGGTGACAAAGGAGACTATCCCCAGTCCGCCTAGCTGGATAAGTATGAGAATGACTATCTTGCCAAAAAGACTCCAGTGGATTGCTGTATTTACAACAACAAGTCCGGTCACGCAGACGGAAGTAGTTGATGTAAATAGGGCATCGATAAACGGAGTGAAATTTCCATCTGCCGAGGAAAATGGAAGACAGAGTATCAAGGCACCTATAAAAATAGTACCTAGAAAACCAAGTGCTATTATCTGGGTAGTAGAAAGCTCCTTATTTAAAGTCTGGAACATACAAACCTCACTTTCGCAAATTGCAAAAATACAATGAGTTACTTTTGCAATTTTAAATGACTGCTGCATTGACAGTAAAAATTGTGAATTATCGTTATCAATCGCACAGCAGGATAAGCAATAACAAATTATCAGTAACAAAAAATCCCCATATCATGACATTCATAATACGAGGATAATCAACGTGCGCGAGAAGATTCGAACTCCCGGCCTTCTGATCCGTAGTCAGACGCTCTATCCAGCTGAGCTACGCGCACATATTTAAGTTATTTAACTGTTGTCGCTTCGCACCGACGAGTTATACTATACCCCATACAAAATAAAAAGTCAACACTTATTTTGAAAAAATTTTAAAAAATATTGGTAACCTCATTTGCAAAACTAATTTCCACCCCTATATGACTTGTCGTGGA
>NZ_QUEB01000031.1:0-8924 GCF_003477845.1 Clostridium sp. AF34-13 | reverse complement strand
ACAGAACAGGTAATTGTGCCAGAAAGTGCAGTTGCCTGTTTTGGAGGAATTTTATAGTAAATTAAGTATTTTGCAACAATTTGTAATAATTTCTGTCTTATAAGATGAAGCATACAAAATTAAAAATATACAGCTATTTGGAGGGAGGAGTTAGACATGAAGCGAAAAGGTATTGTATATTCCGAAAACGGTAAAGACAGTAATTGGTTTAAATATGCATTGTGGTGGTATTTATTACAAGTCATTAAAAAAGGTAGTTGTTTCAAAAGAAAAATAAGTACTACAAATCAGTAAACGGAGTTTTGTATAATAAAAAAGGAACAGAACTGGTTCATTATCCTGCCAAAAATGGCGGGAGTACATATAAGATACCGTCATCGGTCAAATATGTTGATAGCGTTGCTTTTAAGGGAAATAAAAACATTAAGACAGTAATCTTGGGCAAAAATGTAAAAAAATTTGCTGACAGTGCTTTTAATCATGGGATTGTTGGAGAGGGATGTACGGAACTTGAAAAGATAGTAGTTTCAAAAGAAAATAAATATTATAAATCAGTAAACTGTGTTCTGTATAATAAAAAGGCACTAAGCTGGTAGTATATCCTGCCAAAAAGAGTGGAAGCACATATAAGCTGCCATCAACAGTAAATTATATCGGGTGTTGGGCATTTATGGGAAATGAAAGTCTGAAAAACATTACCATAGATGAAAATGTTACAAAAATTGATGAAGGTGCATTTAAGGGAACAAAGATTGAACATATTGGGTTGTCAGGTGGCAAGGCTGATGCCGGCAAAAAACTTAAACTAATGATGGATGCTTTTGCACAGTGCAGCAATTTAAAAGAGATAACAGGCGGTTGCAGAGTATCTGAAACGGGCTGGATGACATTTGGATTATGTAAAAACCTGCAAAATATGGATATAGGCAAAGGTCTGGAAAAATTAGATTATTCATTTGGCGGCTGTGTGAGTTTAAACAAGATCTGTTTATCTGATAAACTAAAAGACATAAATGGAGATGCGTTTGTAGATGGAGGTTGTAAAGAGTTTTATGTAGAAGATACTAATAAGAAATATAAGAGTATTGACGGATGTCTGTATGAGATAACTGACAGTACAAAAGGCACATAGCAATACAGCATTTGTGGCATATGTTGCAGGGCAAAGTACATTTTGATAATAACATTATAAAAATAACACTTAGCAAAAATTAATACGATGGTAGGAGAATGAAATGATTATAAAAGGATTTAAAAATTATTCTATATTAGTTATTATGGCATTTATATTTGGTATGGGAATAACAATTTTTGTGACAGATTATTTTGGAGACTGTCATGCATTAAAAATTATGGAGTGTGAGGCGAAAGCGGCAGATATAAATGCGTACGAATGGGAAAAAGAGTGGACTGGTTTGCAAAAGCAAATGGCAGACGGGGCAACTGATGTGTTAAAAAAAGAGATTACATTTAATGATAAAGATGTAAGTGAAGAAGAAAAAGCTACAACAATTAAGTCGTATGATATAAACAATGCAGTTCCAATGTGGACATTGTCATCTGACATGACAATGATTGCAGACTATCATAAAAATAATAACAGTTTGTCAGGTCTTATTAAGTGGAGCGACAGATGGTACATACCGGCAAAAACGATGACAGGTGAAGATGCGACGATTTTATTGCAAAAAGAAAAAGACGGTTATCATGTCTATGGACAGTATTTTGGTAATGATGACAATTATGTTGCGGATACGGCAGATGAAATAAAAGATAAGATTAAAAAAGAATTATCAGGTGTGTATATAACTGAGGTAAGGAATATCTCGATACCGTTTTATGATATAAATCTTATATATATAAGGCAGGAAGATGGAAAAGAAAAAGTTATACCATACCAGTCGGAAAGTGCAATAACATTAAATGATATTGGTGAGGAAGAAGGAAAACTTTATACAGTCTCAGAGTTTATATCGAATATGGAAAATGAGTATGAGGAGTATAGTGAACAGGAGTTAAAACAGATAGTAAAAGAAAATAAAACGCAACAGAACTTAGGAGGAAGTCTGTTGCCTAAAAAGAAAAAAGTTGAGGAGAAAGATAAAGCAAGTGATTTTTTTTCAGATTATATTACGATAATGATTATTACGATTGTTTTAGCTGTGGGAGTGCTTTTCGTAATTAAACTTATAATAAGGAGGAAATATGAAAATTAGATTAAGAAAATTGAGTATAATATTAATTTGTGCATTTATTTCTTTGAATATAACAAATCCAATAAATGCAAAGGCTTCATGGATTTATACGACGATTACAACAGGATTTCAAAAGCAAGAAAGAACGAATTGGTGTTGGGTGGCTAGTGCGAGAAATATGGCAGTGACAAAAGTCAGTAAAGTTAATGTGGTTAAATCACAAAGTAATGTGGTACAAATTATTAAGGGAAGTATAAAAAATGAGACGGGTAGTTTGCGGGAAACATCAAAGGCAATAAAAATTTTTAATGTATCATGCAAATCATCATATAAGTTTGCAAGATTGTCATTTAAGACACTTAAAGAAAAAATAAATAAAGGAGGTGGGGTAATTATGGCAATGCAGAATCCACTTTATGGAGGACATGCTGTATTACTATACGGATATGATTCAAATGGCAAGGTTAAAGTTTATGATCCTAAAAAGGGACCTATTATATGTCGATATACAGATTTAAGAGATGGTAAAACATTAAGTGGTTACAGTTATGAACAAAGTATATATTATTGATTGTAATTTTTGATGTAGAATAGAAATGAAGAAAATCTATGATATTTCACGATATACAAATGGAAAGATTGGCACGATTTATTTGGGCAAAAATGTTAAAAAGCTAATATTGAAAGAGTCGGATAAAAAATATCGTAATTGGGAAATATTTGAGATTGATAAATTGCTTGTCGAAGGTAAGAATACGACTATTGAGGGATGGAATAAAAAACATTTGTTTTTAGGAAAACTTTATACTGTCTCAGGTTCAAAAGCAGTGAAATGGGCGAAGAAAAATAAACTTACTTATAAAGTGTTTGACAATAACTGACAAAATAAACTTTTTCAACTGTAAAGTGTGTGCAGATAAATTGACAAATAAAACAATTTTATAAATTTATCTGCACCTCAAAAGTTTCAATGTATATTCATCAAATTTGAGTTTTAGTAAATTTGAGTAGCGGCGGCTTATTGGAAAACTCATGCCATTATATAAAACTACTTTTTTATCCTGAATTTTTTTATAATGTTTTAAATTTATGATGATTCCCCGTGAAATAGGGCAGAAATCAAATTCCTCAAGTTCTTTTGCCCAGTCTTTTAATGCTTTGCGGCTTGAGAAAGAATTTCCGTTATTCGTATAAAAGATGCTGTATTTATGTTCGGAAGTTACATACAGTATATCCTGACATGGAACAGATACCTCATCATTTATTTTTATAGGAAGAAAATTGCAGCTTAAAGCGGCGGCGCGTTCAATGTTTGTTTTGATTGATATTTCTGAAAACGGTTTGGAGATAAATGAAATTACATTTCGACCAAAAGCGTCTTTTATCTGCTCCTCATGGGAAGTGTTAAAAATTATAAGGGTAAAAGGACATTTTTGTTCAAGTATATTTTTGACTTCTATGCCTGTCATACCGTTCATTTCTATATCTAAAAAGACTAATGTGAGCGATGGGCATATATCAGAAGAAAGAAGTTCTTCGCCGGAGTCAAATTGATAAGTATCAATATATCCGAGGTTATGGCATAAATTGTTTAGTTGTTCCCTTGTTTTAGGGTCATCATCACAAATTCCTATTTTCATTGCAAGACCTCCTGTTTTGTTAAAGCAGATATTAGTGGTACACTTCGCTGCTTGTTTGATAGTGATTAGACTATAGCCATATAACTTTTATGTTACATTATGTAGAAAAACATAAGCGGAAAATGTATTGTTTTCTGTTTTGAGTTCAAGTTTTCCGTCATACTTTTCAACGGTATCAGCAACATTTTTCAGTCCAAATCCATGATTTAGGGTATCGGATTTTGAAGTTGAAAAAATAGAACCACTCTGTTTTTCGTATGGTTTGCAAGTGTTCATAATATATAATGTTATATTGTTTTCGTCGTTTGAGATAGAAATATATAATTTCTTTTCTGTTTCAACAGTATTGTCGTCGGTATCGGTATGCAGACTGAAAGTGTCAGTGTTAATGCGGCAGAGAGCTTCATAAGCGTTTTTCAGCAGATTTGAGAGTATGATACATAGGTCATCATTGCTTATAAATGTATCATAGGAAAATTTTCCGTCAACTTTAAAAGAGGTGTTGTCAGGTAAAATTTCATAAAAATAGTTGATTATCGCATCGGCTATGGTGTTGTTTGTTGATATAAAATATATTTTTGCTTTTATTGTAGTAAGCTGGTTTACATAAGCTTTCAATGCGTCAAAATCATCATTTTGTGCGAGTGCCTGCATTGCTGTTATGTGATAATTGTAATCATGTCTGAAAGCACGGAGGTCTGTATTTTTTTGAAGCATATCTTTATAGTGCTTTTCCTCTAGAGAGAGCATTTTTGATTTTACATTGCTGAGCTGTTCAAGCTCAGAATGGATATGGACAATTCTAAAATACAGTATAAGTATCACGATGCTGAGGACTATCATTGTGTAGATTGCCAGCACCAGAAGCCTGCGGCCGAGCTGGTTTATATTTTGGAAAAATAATAAACCGGAAACGAGTGACAGGAAAAAATCGACAAGGATAACGCAGAAGATTAAAACAAAATGCTTTATCTGTATTTCTTTTAAAAAGTTGATGGTAAACGAAAATTTTTTTCGCAATTGGGTGATAATGCAAAAAATGATTATACCGGTTATCAAGTCATTATATTCGTGTGATGAACTGTTGTATTTGGTATGGCTGATCATACAATAAGAGTAAAAGCTGATTAAAGCTATTATATTGATTGCGAGTGTTTCGGATATGACGGTAAAAGAAATCAAAGCCGGACGCTCAGCAAAAACAAGTAATGAAACAGGCAGGATAATAAATGTATTAGGTAATGGAAAAGCTGCCAGAAGTGTATATAAAAGCCATACTGATGAAAGTGCAAGAGCAATATATCTCTTTTTAGCTCCGGCAAGCGGTATTAAAAGTATATTTTTTGGTATATATAAAATGATTATAAGTTCTAATATATAATTTAATGTACTTCCTAAATTATCTGCTGTAATATTCATAACCTACCCCATATCTTTCCGTAAAAACACACTAAGGTAATTATAAAATACAGTTTTATATATGTCAATTACCGCTTATCGCAAAAATCGACCGTTCGTCGCATTGTGCTGGAATATGGCAGATATGTTTGTTAAAATAAAGTTAATCAAAGATTGCAATGTTTGAAATTAACTTTAGGGATGAGAAAGCGGTATGGAGTTATATTCGGGCGAAGATTGGTTTTATTGGCTTAAAAAGTTTTTCGGCTAAAGCGTTAAGGAGAAACTACGGCAAAGTATAGTTGAGTAAAAATGACGCTTGTTCTCTGGCCTATATGTGAGCAAGAATACGCTGGGAATATACAGGAGCGATAATGACTAAATAACATACAGAATATTAGGAGGATGGTTATGAAAAAGAGTAAAAATTGCTGTGATTGATTCTGGAATAGATACACATAATGAATTGTTGGTACGAGATTGGGTAGATTTTTCAGAAAGAGTTGATGGATATAAACCTATGGATAATAGCGGTCATGGTACTTCTATTGCAGGAGTTATATGGGCAAGAATAAATGGTGTTGGTTTAGTAGGAATAGCGAGTGATGCAGAGTTGTATTCTGTTAAAGTGTTAAATAGTAATATAGAAGAAAGAAGTAGTCAACTAGATTATTATTTTATAGATAGTTCTGTACCTTTATATTCAGAAAAATATGTGGTGAAGTAAATAGGTGATTGCAAAATCAATTATATGCTGTGCCCAATATGCAAATTTAATTGTATCTTTTCAGATTAGTTGCAACAATCAATCATAAACTCTGTCTTATATAATAACAGGGATTATAATGTACATACTTTAGGAGATACAGATGAGAGTGAAATTTATTTTATGATTTGACAGGTATAAAAAATATATTGTGAGTGTGTGGAGTTATGTATTTAATAAATGCTTGGGAAAATGAAATTAGGGAGGAATTTGCGTATGAAAAAAAGAGTATTAGCGTTGATAATGGCAACAGCCATGCTGGTTACGGTTTGCGGCGGCGGACAAATGTTGTGCAGAACAGTAAAGGCACAGATGCAAAAAGCATATGTAATTCAGAATGCTGCACCGTTACCGACACAAACACCATCTGGTGGAGAGCGGGAGGATTTTTGGTGTGACAGCACAAGGATAAAGACAAATGGTGATTACAAGTATCACATTTTGTCGGAAGAGAAAAAGCTGATAACGATTAGAAAAATTGAAAATGCAAATGGTAAGCTGGAAATTCCTGAAGAAATAGACGGTTATAAGGTAGTTGGAATTGGTCGGTCGGACAGACTGCCGAGCCGGTTGGGAATAGCCGAGTCTGAATATGAGTATTCGGATTTTGGACTTGAAGAAATGTCGGTTCTGCCTGAGTCATCCGGTGGAGTGACGGAAATCATTATACCGAAATATATTCAGTTTGTTGGGATTTGTGCCTTTGAAAATTGCAATAGTCTGAAAAAGGTAAAAATCAATAAAAGAGATGTGAATTTATATTTATATGGTGAGGCATTTTTGGATTGCAACAAGTTAGAAAGCGTGAATTTGCCGGAAAAGGTATGTACTGATGGTGATGTGTTTTCGTGTTGTGGCACGATTGATGAAGTGACAATGGGAATATCTATGTCAACGAATGCGGATGACAGTGATTGTGTATTTAGTGGGACAAATATCAAAGTGTTAAGGTTTGAAAACAAAAAGAAAATCTATGATATTTCACGATATACAAATGGAAAGATTGGCACGATTTATTTGGGCAAAAATGTTAAAAAGCTAATATTGAAAGAGTCGGATAAAAAATATCGTAATTGGGAAATATTTGAGATTGATAAATTGCTTGTCGAAGGTAAGAATACGGCTATTGAGGGATGGAATAAAAAACATCTGTTTTTAGGAAAGATTTATACTGTTTTAGGTTCAAAAGCGGTGAAATGGGCGAAGAAAAATAAGATTGCTTATAAAGTTATGGCTGAAAAAAAGATTGTTAAGCAGATAAAATGATACAAGGGTCAGAAGCAAAGGCAATCCATGGAATCCGTTGAAAACCAAAAATTTTGAAATGACATAATAAGATGATTTTATTAAAATATTACAGTATAAAGCAGGGGGGATGAATGATATGAAAAAAAGAATATTTACATTTATAATGACATCGGCTATCGGTTTACTGGTGTGTGCGGGACAGATGTCAGATGAAAAATTAAAAGCAGATTTTACACCGACGGCAACTATGGCACCTATATGGGAAAGTGCAGATTTTTGGAGTGACAGTTCAAAGATAAAGACAAGCGGAGATTATGAGTATCATATTTTATCGGAAGAAAAAAAGATGATAACAATAAGAAAGATTAAAAATGCGAAAGGAAAGGTTGTTATACCTAAAGAGATAGACGGTTATAAGGTGGTGGGAATTGGTCGTTCTGATATAGTACCTCTTGAATTAAAAATCTCGAAGCTTAGGTATGTTTTTGATGATTTAGGCAGTGAAGCGTTGTCAGTTCTGCCAAAATCATCTGCAAAAGTAACAGAAATTACGATTCCGTCTCAAATACGGTTTGTTGGAATTTCAGCCTTTAAAAACAGTAAGAATTTAAAAACAGTAAAGATTGATAAGAGAAGTACAAAGTTGTATTTATATGAAAAATCATTTGAAGGATGTAGGTCATTACATGAGGTAAATCTTCCTGAAAAAACATTACCGGGAAAAGAGTCTTTTTCAAAATGTGGAATGATTGACAAAGTTACGGTAGGCATGTATGTTGTCAGTTTGGATGAAGAATTTGGAAAGACAGGCATTAAATTGTTGAAGCTTGAAAACAAAAAGAAAAATTATGATATTTCAGAGTGCAAAAAGTTAAAAATCGGTACGGTTTATGTCGGTAAAAATGTAAAAAAACTTGTTGTGAAAGATACAGTTACAAAATATTCAGAAAATGATAAGTTGAAAATTGATAAGATGATTGTGAAAGGAAAAAATACTGTTGTTGAGGGATGGAATAAAAAACATTTGTTTTTAGGAAAACTTTATACTGTCTCAGGTTCAAAAGCAGTGAAATGGGCGAAGAAAAATAAACTTACTTATAAAGTGTTTGACAATAATTGACAAAATAAACTTTTTTAGCTGAAAAGTGGGTGTAGATAAATTGACAAATAAAACAATTTTATAAATTTATTTGCACCTTAAAAGTTTCAGTGTATATTCATCAGATTTAAGTTTTTATAGTAATAAGTAAGAAAACAATTTGGATGTTAAATATTTTTAATTTATGTGAGGTGATGATTATATGAATTTTCTTTCTGTCATAGTGACTTTTTTCGCCATTTTGATTTTGGTTATTGCCATAATCGGATTTAGAAAAGTTGGGAAAAAACAAACAATAATATTATTGTTGGGAATAATATCAGTTCTGTTTATAATTTTAGGGTTGATATTTATTATTCCAAATATGTGGAGAAATATTGGGATAATTATGCTTATAATCGGTGTGGTAATTTTGGCTGGGGTGTTTCTTTTAACAGTTAAATAAAAAAATAGATATTTATTGGTTGCATGATTAGGAGAAAGTATATGAAAAAGTTATTGGTTATAACATTATGTATTATTACATTAGTGTTTTCAGCGTGTTCGGGAAATAATGAGAAATTTGAAGCAAAATTATC
>NZ_QUEB01000030.1:1916-9055 GCF_003477845.1 Clostridium sp. AF34-13 | reverse complement strand
AATAATTTTTTTCACATCTAACTATTGACATTTATTAGCTGGACTTTCCTGCAGTGTGTAATTTTAGGTATTTGAGAAAATGTTATAATTCTTGCTCAAATATATTTGTATGATTAACATAACATATGGTTAGTTTTGCAGTTTCTACATTTGCGATTGTAGCATTAAAAAGCAGGTTAGTCAATTTGAAGATTTAGGAGTTTACATCAGGAAACACGCTCCCTGGGGGAATGAAGACACACAGTCAATTATAAAAACACTAAAGGAGAAAAATGTGCATGTAACTTTCTTTATGACCGGTGGCTGGGTCGATACTTATCCTGATGATGTAAAGGCACTCTATAAGGCAGGTCACGAACTTGGAAACCACAGTCAAAACCACAAACAAATGTCAACAATTTCTGCGGCTGAATGTGAAGATGAAATAATAAAAGTACATAATAAAGTAAAAAAGCTCACCGGATATGACATGAAAGTTTTCAGACCACCATATGGTGATTATAATGATGTGCTTATTGAAAGTGCAGAAAAATGTGGTTATCATGCGATACAGTGGGATGTTGATAGCTTAGACTGGAAAAATTATGGTGTTGATTCAATCCTTACAACCGTACTAAATCACAAACACTTAGGAAAAGGTTCAATAATACTCTGCCACAATGGAGCAAAATATACGGCTAAGGCACTTCCAAAACTTATTGATAGTTTAAAAGAGAAAGGATTTGAGTTTGTAAAAATGTCCGAACTTATCTATACTAAAAATTATGAAATGGACACGGAGGGACGCCAGCACAGTTTAAATAATACTGCTGCTCCGAAACAGACAGCTTTTGAACAAAGCTAGTGTGCTGACCTATTCATATTTAGCTGAATAACTTGCCTGAATTTTCATCTGCTGCGTTGTCATCAATTGCCGTAGCCAGCTACGGCTCATTCTTCCGCCTTGCAGAATGAAAAATTCATTCTGTGTCATTTAACTAAATAGCAACATGCCAGTACACTAGAAAATACCCTTGCACATAATAGAAGTATGTGCTATCATATGAAAGTAAATTAAAGAAAATTCTTCAGGGCGGGGTGTGATTCCCCACTGGCGGTATAGTCCGCGAATCGATTATCAATATCGACCGAATCGGTGAAACTCCGATACCAACAGTATAGTCTGGATGAGAGAAGATTTTGGCTTGTTTTGTTATATTATGATTTGAAATGTCATGCCCTGGGATTATCGTATTTCAGGGCTTTTTGATTTTAAAATCAGTATAGTGCAATAGCAGGCACCTCAAAGAATTTTCTGCATAAAGATCAGATAATAATATGGTAAAGTTATTATTTATTTGATCGTATTAAAGAAAGGAAGAGGAAACATGGCATCAGCAGGAAAGACATTACAATTTACAAAAGGTTCAAAGAAAACAGGAAACAGAGGAAATATTAAAAAAATGACGCTTACGGCTATGCTTGCTGCTATTGCAGTCATTCTTATGTATATGGAGATACCGGTACCGTTTATGCCGGGATTTATAAAACTTGATATATCAGATCTCCCGGCATTATTTGGAAGTTTTATATATGGTCCGCTTTGCGGAGTGTTTATATGTCTTGTAAAAAATGTACTTCATTCATTTGCAACTAATACGATGTTTGTCGGTGAGATTTCAAATTTTATATTAGGCTGTGCATTTGTGATACCGGCAGGTCTTATCTATAAAAAGAAAAGTGACAAAAAAGGAGCAGTGATAGCTTCGGTTACAGGAACGGTAGCTATGTCGCTTTTAAGCATTGTGTCAAACTATTTCTTCGTATATCCCATTTATTATAATTTTATGCCAAAGGATGTGATACTGAAAGCATATCAGGCAATTTTTCCGGGAGTGCACAGCATTTTACAGGCACTTGTAGTATTCAATGTTCCATTTACTATGTTAAAGGGATTAATAAGTGTTGTTATTGCGTGGCTGTTATATCTGCCACTGGCACCTATGATGCGTATTGAAGATTAAAAACTGCATTATTTAGAAAAATTATTTTTGCAATACCGATTTTCAAAGATTAGAGTATAGGTCTAATGTTAGAAAATCGGTATTTTTAATGTTATATGAAAATGCTTGTAAAATAGTGTGACACCAGGAGCAAAACGCTGGTTGTGCTCTTTCTTAGATTATTTTTGGAAATAGCAGAGATTTACGCAGCATAAAAAATACCCCAAAAGGCTCATTTGATTTTTAAAGGTCTAAGTTGTATACTGTAAAAAAATATGAAAAATAAAATGAGGATTGGTAAGTTATGGATTTATTAACAGGAATAGTATTGATGGTGGCTTTTTTTGTTGCAGCTATTGTTCTTATTTATTTGGCGGTAAGGTCTAAGAGAGAACTTGAACGCAAGAGAGTAGATTGTACGGAAGCCGCATCAGGAACAGTTGAAAAAGTAAGAAGGATAAGTGTAAGTGGTGAAAGTTGTAATTATTATCCGACTTTTGCTTTTTTTGACGGAAATCACATAGTGCAGGAGGAGTCTAAGATAGGTTATGCAAGAGACATCTGGAAAAAGGGTGATAAAGTTCAGATAAAATTCAATGCAAATGATCCGTCAGATTTTTTTATAGTGCATGAATCAATACCAACATGGGTGTGGCTTATATCAATAGGTATAGGATTTGCGGTCATAAGTGTATTTGGAGCCGTAATATGTTATTTTGCAGCAAAATATTAAACAAAGAAGCAATATTAATGAGAGAGAAAAAAAACGGTTAAGTTCATTCTTGGATTTATATTGATGGCGGTAGTTTTGACAGCGTGTGGAAGTACAAAGCAAAGCAGACGGGTTCATCGTTTATGCAAGATTTTTCACACTATGCAAAAAAGTGCATAGAAATGAGGGTTATTATGAAAGATGATAAAAAAATTGATGAAAGTCTTTTAGGAAATGAAAAAATCGAGGAGGCAATAAAGCTACTTCAGGGAGAGTGCACACAGGAAATGCTGGCACATACCCTTACAGTCATAAGAAAACAGATGAGAAAAGGCGGGCAGTTTATAATTGCGGTAGAGCCGTATATATCATCTGAAAAAATAAATATCGGTGTGGTACAGTCTCCAGACGGATTAAAGTGGTGGAGTGCGTTCACAAGCTTTGATGAAGAGCTTAAAGGCGGTAATGAAGTTAAATCTACATTTTTAACAGATATAGAACAGCTTTTTAAATCGGCAATTGAAGTTGGTGAAATATCAGGAATTATATTAAACCCATGGAATCGTACAATAATGCTTGATAAAAAACTTATCAGTATAATTCTTGGAAATGAAAACAGCTAAGTTTACCGCATATGTGTGGATGCAGATAGAAACTTAGCTTTGTAATAGTTGTTATTAAAATTATACACACTTTTTTATCTGTTGTCATCAAAGTCATATCAGCTTTATTAATTGAAAGTTTTTAACTGTCGTTATCAAAGTTATATATGATTTTTAAACTATTATTTTTATAAATGTATATACAGGATACCATCTGAGTGACGACTATTCTGTCAGGTATGGTTATCCTGTTTTTCTTTATGATTTCATATATTATATCCGGAAGTGACTTAGGATATATTTGTTTGTCTGTTTTGCGATTGCACGGTTGTGGAGTATTAGAGTCGACGGAATGAATTTTACAGGGAGCAGACAGTTTAGGATAAGCATTATGAGGAGTAAGATACTCTTGCAGCTTATAAATCTGCTCGTTACATCGGCTGACAAAAGTTTCAAATTCATCGTGCGTTATAAGGTTTTCGTTTAGATTTTCTAAAAATTGCATTTTTTTGTGATTGAGTTGTCTGAGCCTGTTTAAGATATAGTTATTGTTTTCGGAATTATCAGATGTTTTTATGGCATAAGCAGGTTCATTTTTTAATAATTGTTTAAAGTTTTCAGTGTTCTTTAATATATTGTTAAAATCATCTGATATTATATTTAAAATTGTTGATTCACTTATTTTGTGAGAACTACACTTATCAGTACCATATCTGTTGTAGCTCCCGCATACAAAAAATATTTTATCTTTATTTTTTATCTTGACCATGGCACGCCCGCAGTCACCGCATTTTAACAGACCAGCAAGGATATGTGTATGTGAAGAAGTTTTCATTTGTCTTACATTATTTGAAAGCATACTCTGAACAATATCAAATGTCTTTTTATCAATTATCGCTTCGTGTGTATCAGGTACTATTATCCATTTTTCGTGTGGAAGTGGTGAAGCTGACTTACTGCACATCATACGGAAAGATTTGTTCTGAACCATACAGCCAGTGTATATTTCGTTTTTTAAGATACTTCTTATGCTGCTGTATGTCCAGTAGGTAGTGGAAGTTAATCTGTTTGAATTTTTATAATTAAGTCCCTGCATTTTTTTATATTCGGAAGGGCAGGGGATATTGTCTGAATTAAGGATTTTAGCTATTGTATTTTGACCTTTTCCGGAAAGATACATGGAAAAGATTTTTTTTACGATATCGGCAGCAACAGGATCGATAATAAGTTTATTGTGGTCGGTTAGGGATTTTTTGTATCCATAACACGCAAATGCACCGATAAAATGTCCTGCCTTTTGTTTAGCTCTGAAGGTTGAACGGACTTTGCTGCTTATATCACGCGGATAAAAACCATTGAATAGATTTTTTATATCTATTATCATGTCATTTGATGTGTCAATATCAAAAAAATTTTTATCTATATTGTCATCAATGGCAATAAATCTTATTTTATGTGCTGGAAAGTAATCGTGTATAAAATAGCTTGTTTTAGGACTATTTCGTCCGAGTCTCGATAAGTCTTTAACAAGTATTCCTTTGATTAGACCATGTTCTATATCGTATAAAAGTTTTTTGAAACCGGGTCTGTCAAAAGTGGTTCCACTAAAACCATCATCGATATAAAACTTTTGAATTGGGTTATTATCGAGTTTTTTTATATATTCAGTAAGTTTTAGTTTTTGATTTGAGACGCTGAGACTTTCGGCTTTGTCGCCGTCCTCATGGCTGAGCCGTATATATAGTGCCCAGCAGCAGTTTGCATTATCTGGCATTGTGTTCACTCCTGTCTAATTGTTTTGATTTTGTGTAATTGTGAAAATAATGATATATTGTGGTGTGCTAATTGTTCAAATATAATAATTTAATAGCAGATTATAATAGTTTTGCAAATGCTTAAATAAGTACACGGTCAGTGGTTCATTTTTTAGGGATAAAATATGTATTTCTGCTACAGATTTCAGCATTGGGGATTTTGTCTAATGAAAGTTTACAATCTCTATAAGATTCAAGTTCGAAATGTATTATTTTTTTTAACAGGTTTTCTGATGAATAAAGTCCTTTGTATTCACGAATAACAATGAGCTTATCATTTTCAATTTTCATAAATCTGCTCCTTCATCAATATAATATTCCCCCATGCAGCATCAAATGAGAGTGCTATTTTGGGTTTGTCGGTATCTACACAGTAGATAGGAAGCTTCTTTTTTGAAATTGTCGATGACATGGCTTGTCTTGATGTGCTTTTTTGTGTGCCTGACATTACAAATGCTATGGCAATGCTGGCAATACATACTGTTGACAGAATATATATGCCTGTTTTAATAAAGCAATATAGTGAGGATGTGTTTTGAGTGTCAGATGAATTTTTTTCGATAAAAAACATTTTTAGATTCAAAACGGCCTCCTGAAGAATTGTTTTTTATATTTGTATGAATTTAATAAAATAATATGCGTTATTTGTTTACGGAACGCTTAAATGATGTTAAAATAGCATAAAAAGTAATATATAATTATTAAAATGAGGTAAGTATGGAAAATGTAAAGATTTTAGAACATCCTTTATTACAGCATAAAATTTCGAGATTAAGGGATGAAACAACGGGAACAAACGAATTTAGAGCGTTAGTGGAGGAAATAGCGATGCTTATGGGTTACGAAGCACTCAATGACCTTCCGACAGAGAATGTTGAAGTAAAGACACCGATAGAAACCTGTAAAACGCCAATGCTTTCAGGTAGAAAGCTTGCAGTAGTTCCTATATTACGTGCAGGACTTGGAATGGTCGGGGGTATAACAGCATTAGTGCCAACAGCAAAAATAGGTCATATAGGTCTGTGCAGAAATGAAGAAACACATCAGCCGGAAGAATATTATTGCAAACTTCCTGATACTATAGGAGAAAGACAGGTAGTAGTGGTGGACCCTATGCTTGCAACAGGCGGTTCGGCAATAGCAGCCATTAATTTCATAAAAAAACATGGTGGTAAAAACATAAAGTTTTTATGTATTATAGCAGCTCCGGAGGGAGTAAGAGTATTGCATAGGTCACATCCTGATGTGCAGATATATGTTGGACACCTTGACAGAGAGCTTAACGAAGATGCATATATATGTCCTGGACTAGGTGATGCAGGTGATAGGATTTTTGGCACCAGGTAACAGTTCAGCCATAAAAAGATAATCAGAAATACATGAGCAACTCATTGTATTGCTGATTATCTTTTTATTATATAATAGCCATTCATTTATGAAATGAGGTAAACGAAAGCTGCATTGCAGCGGCTGACAGCTTACGAATGTAAGAGATGGAAAACTGAATTGTTACGATATTTTTTTGCAAAGTGAAAAAGAAAAAGGTGATTGTAAAAAAATAAGAATAATCCTTGACATTGATATCTCAGTGTGATAGTATAGTTTTCGCTGTCGCACAAAGACGGCTGGAAAGTGAGAGCTTGTGCAATAGCGAAGATTTAGTATATAGCATATTTGGTTGGAACAATTCAAAAGAATTTAATTTTCATAATGAAAAAAAGTTCTTGACATGGTGCTGAATATGTGATAAGATTTTATCTGTTGTTGCGATTGAGAGATTGTGCAACGAAAAGTAATTTGGTTTCGTTTGAAAATGATGAAATTAAATGAAAAAAAGTTCTTGACAATATCCAAAAGATGTTGTAAAATACATATCGCTGTCGCAAAAAGCGATAAGAAACAAAATGTGAAAGCAAAGAGTTTCTTATTGGTGCGAAAGCAGGAAATCAAAAAGATTTCCAAGGTTTTATTTTTTGAAAGACTTCAAAAAATAAAATAAAAAAGTTCTTGACAAGCTAAAGCAAAAGTG
>NZ_QUEB01000003.1:89809-243599 GCF_003477845.1 Clostridium sp. AF34-13 | reverse complement strand
CACATGAGACTTGAAAGAGAAGAACAGTATAGGAAAGGCGAAGAAGCAGGAGAGGCCCGTGGGATTGAAATTGGAGAAGCCCGTGGAGAAGCCCGTGGGATTGAAATAGGAGAAGCTCGTGGAGAAAACCGTGGAAGATGTGAGGGATTAAAAAATCAGATAAGAAAGAAACTGGCAAAAGGAAAAACAATTCTACAGATAGCAGATGAAGTAGAAGAAACAGAGGAAAAGGTGATTGAGCTGATAAAAGAAATTGAGACGGAGCAGGTGTAGGAGGGAGGATAAATCAAGCCGTATTCGCAATTCTACGAAGTTCATTTATTGGAATATGATTTGACATTCTGTGTTAAAAAGCAAATAAATACCAATAATATAAACATAATTATAATAATCAAAATAACTCAAAACGCTTCAAAATTGGTAACAGTTCAGCCTTTCATTTATTACATTCATAAACCTGCAAAGCAGCAAGCTGTCAGTTGCTGCTTTGCAGCTTTTTGTTTATTTACGCGAAAGCAAAGTGAGGATGGAACAAATAAATTTGTTCCATCTGAGCGTGCTCGAGAGGGATTTGCCATCATTTCAGAAATGAAAGGCTATTCTACCATAAAAATGTACTTAACAATACAATGAACAAGCTCATTGTATTGCCAATTACATTTTTATGGCTGAACTGTTACCGAAATTATAAAATTAAAAAAAATCAATGTATAAAATTGCTAAATTTGCAGGTATAAAAAATATTAACACTGTGTTAATATTTTGTTCAAATGTTAAAGGCAGTTTGATGGGTGCAATAAAGACCGATGATTTCTGCTTTAAGCAAAAGTAAATTAACAATTTATTACCCATAGAGATGGGAGAAGGAGGATTTCTTAATGAGATTAAAAAAAGGAATGAGAAAAGCCCTTTCTTTAGCTCTTTCAACAGCACTCATTATTACAAGTGCAAACATTGGGAGTACAAAAAGTAAGGCAGCAGAAGCGGATGATACGACACATTCATATGTCGCAACAGTAAAAGATAACAAATTAACAAGTGTAACTCTTGATGGAAAAGATGTTACAAAAGAACAGAAAATATTTAATAATGGTACAGATGATAATGGTAAGTTTTATGTAACAGATAAAGAAAGTGCAAAAACAGTACATGGACTTGGAATTGATTTTTCTGAAGTTGTTTCTAGCACAAAGGGTTATAAAACACCAACTATCACATTAGCAGGTACAGGAGATTGCAATCAGTACTATTATGGCGGAAGTGTTGTTACTAAGTTTAATGGAACAGACAGTGATACTTGTGGTTCTTGGAATTATGTAGGAGATGGTGACTCATCAAAGGTTATCGCAGATGCAATAAAAGATAGCGGAAGTAAATTCCTTTTAAATATTAAAGATGAAGCTAGTGAGGATTGGACAAATATTAATTATACTGTTACAGTAGAGTATTATGACAGTTCAGCAAAACCAACTATTGATATGTCAAATGTCAAAGATGAGATTACTATTCATCGTGGAGAGACAATTAAGATTTCTGCACCTGTAACAAAACCAAATTCAACAAGAACTATTGAATTTGACGGATGGGCATATGACAAAACATATACTGCTATCAAAGGTGTAAAGGCTTGGTTTGATGATGAGACAGATGAGTTCTATATATCAGCAAGTGATGATGCAGATATGAATGCAGATACACCTAAGATTTATATGGGAACAAAAACAGATATTGATGGAACTACATATAAATTATCAGGTGGGAAAGATTGTACTCTCGTTGTTAAAGAAGCTTTAGCAACACCGACACCAACAGCAGAAGTTTCATCAGCACCTGCAGTGTCAACAAAGCCTTCAACAGCCCCAACAAATGGAGCAACAACAGCCCCAACAAATGGAGCAACAACAGCCCCAACAAATGGAGCAACAACAGCCCCAACAAGCGGAGCAACAAATACACCGGCACCTGTAACATCAAATACACCAGCACCAACAAGCGATGCAACACCAGCTCCGACAGAAGCTCCTAAGGGAAATATGGATAAATTTAATGTTGCATTTAACTATGTAGCAGATGACAAATGGGGCGAGCAGTCATGGGGAGACAAGTCAGTTGATGTAACTGGTGATGGAAAATATGAAATCAGCTACACTGCTCAGTCTGATACAACTGACATCTTTATGATGATTCTTTCAACAGACCTTTACAAAGGTTCATTAAACAAAGACTTTAAGCTTGTTCCTACAACTGTTTCTGTTGGAAAGACAGATTACAAAGTAAATGCGAAAGGCGGATGGTGCTTCTCAGACCAGGAAGAAACAAACGCTTACAGATACAACATTGTAAATCCATATAACGGACCTATTGGTTCAGATGGTGTAACATATGTTGACCCTGCCGTAACATCTATTGATGGACTTGGAACAGTACCTGTAAAGAAAGGAGATACAATCAAGGTATCATTTACTGTATCAGGAATGAAGAGCAGCACTAGTGCAAAATCAAAAGCTAAAGTAACAGTTTCTAAGAAAACAGTAACAGTAGCAGCAGGAAAGTCAACAACAGTTTCTTATAAAGCACTTAATAAGGCAGGAAAAGCAGTTAAGGCATCAGCTAAGACTTCTAATAAGAAACTTGCAACAGTAAAAGTAACAAGCAGCAAGAAAATTAAGATTTCAGTACCTAAGAAAGCAACAAAGGGTTCTTCAGCTAAGATTACACTTACAAGTGCAGGAAAGAAAGCAACTATCACAGTTAAGGTTGCAAACCCTGTTAAGAGTGCAAAAGCAGCTAAGAAAACAGTAAAGATTAAGAAGGGCAAGAAAGCAAAAATAACAGTTAAGGTTACAGCTCAGAATAAGAAGAAAGCAACAACAGATAAATTAACAGCTAAATCTTCTAAGTCAAAGATTGCTAAGATTACAGGCAAGAAAGTTTCTAAGGGTAAAGTAACAGTAACAGTTAAGGGTGCTAAGAAAGGTACTTCAAAACTTACAATCAAGATTGGTAAGAAATCAGTTAAGGTAACAGTTAAAGTAAAATAATTGCCATAATATAATAAAATTTTCCAAAGCATAATTTTTGAAATAAAAAGCAGAGGCGAATGTAAAAATTCGTCTCTGTTTTTCTTTGATTATAGCAAAATTAAGGCGGAATTATTATGATTTTTAAAAAATTCTATTCCAAATATTGTCAAAAATTAGCCTTAACTATAATGTTGATAATATGGGAAAAATCACTGAAAAAACTCTTGTATTTTATGTAGAAATATCTAATAAATATACAAAGTGCACAAAAAAAGCTGGAATTATTATGCATTTTTACTGTTTATTTGAAAATGTTATTCTGTTACTATGTTAGATGTAACGAAACGGCTTATAGGGTTGAGTGCGGACTACAACTTTATCGTTTCAAAAATTATGCAACCCTATATATGATAGGGAGAAGGAGGATATGTTAATGAGATTAACAAAGGGAACAAAAAAAGCTCTTTCCTTAGCACTTTCAACAGCGTTAGTATTGACAGGTGCAAATGTAGGTACATTAAAGGCAGATGCAGCTAAAGTTAATAACAAAGATGGTGTTAAATTAACACTTACAGGTAAAACTTTAACTGAAAAATACGCTACTGTTAAAGAGGATGGAACAGTTAAAGTTACAACAACTTTTGCAGATGCAGCTACAGCAGGTGCTCTTAAAGGAGCAAACTTTGGTGAAACAAAGACAGCTACTGATGTAAAATATGTTGATGACTGTGATTTCTCTTTAAAGATTGTTAAAGTTGAAGTTGCTGAGAAGAATGTATTAGCAAAGAATGTAACTGGAGATTACAATAATTCAGATTTATATGAAGTTAATACAACAGATAAATCTTTCAAAGATTTTGTGGCAGAAAAAGGCGATGAGATTACATTTACATACAAGGTAACCGGTCTTGAGGATTATGAGGATACTTTAGATGCACTTAAGAAAGAGAATGAAGCACTTGCAGCATCAAAGGCAGCCCTTGAGAAAAACAATGCTTCACTCGTAGCATCAAAAGCAGCCCTTGAGAAAGACAATGCTTCACTCGTAGCATCAAAAGCAGCCCTTGAAAAAGACAACAAGTCACTTGCAGCATCAAAGGCAGCTCTTGAGACAGAGAACAAAGCACTTGCAGCATCAAACTCAGCACTTGCAGCATCAAAAGCAGCTCTTGAGGATCAGCTTAAGAATACACCTGCACCAACAGAGACACCGGCACCGGTTGCTAAAGGTCAGATGGGTAACTTCAATGTTTCATTCGACTATGTTGGTGATGATACTTGGGGCGAGCAGTCTTGGGGTGACAAGAGTGTCAATGTAACAAAAGATGGTGATTACTCTATCGAATACACAGCAACAAGTGATTCAAAAGGAATCTACTTAATGATGCTTGACACAGACCTTTATTATGGAAGTCTTGCAGACAACTTTGCATTCACAGTTAAGAATGTAAAGATTGGTGACAAGACATACGCTATAGATAACAAAGGATGCTGGGGATTTGCAGATCAGACAGTTTCAAAGAACTACAGATTCAACATCGTAAATCCATGGAATGGTCTCTTTGACAAGACTGGTGTTAACTGGCAGGATGAAAAAGTTACAACTATTGATAAGTTAAACAAAGCTCCTGTTAAAGCTAATGATAAAATTGTAGTAAACTTCAATGTAACAACAAAGAAAGCTTCTTCAACAGTATCTATCAAGGCTGCTAAGTCTAAGGTTTCGGTTGCTCCATCTAAGTCTGCAACAGTTAAGTACACAGTTAAGGGTACATCAACAGTTAAGGCTACAAGCAACAACAAGGCTGTAACAGTTAAGGTAAACAAATCTAAGAAGAATGTTACAATCACAGCTAAGAAGACAGCAGTTATGGGCAAGACAGCTACAATCACACTTAAGGCTGGTTCTAAGAAGTCTACTATTAAAGTAACTGTTGCTAAGACAGCAAATGTTAAGAAGAAAAAGATAGCAAAATACACAGTTGCACTTGCAAAGGTAACTAAGAAAGTTAAGGCTAAGAAGATTAAAGTCTCTGTAAAGAACAAGAAAGTTGCAAAAGTCACAGTTAAAAAGACTGCAAAAGGACAGGTAACATTCCAGGTTAAGGGACTTAAGAAAGGTAAGACAACTGCTACACTTAAATATGGTAAGAAGTCCGCAAAAGTCAGCGTAGTAGTTAAATAATATTTAATAAGTTTGAATTCCCACAATTAAGGAAAACAAATCGAAAGAGCTTTCAGGGAGGGCACACCAATAGGTGTGCTCTCTTTGTGTTATGAACAGATAAAGAGTAGATTGAAGATGTCCGATTGAGTATGCAACAGGTGTTTATAAATGCCGTATATATTAAAAAACATGTATAATATATCTAAAAGTCAGGATATAAATATTAACAAAAATATAATAAAATATGAACATAATAATAACAGTTCAGCTATAAAAATATATTGCAATATTTGAGTTTGCCAATTCTATTGCTATATTTATGACAAAACTGTTACTTATAAAAGGTATAAAATGAATTAAAATTATGTGAGAGGAGAATTATATGAGAAAAACAACTAAAAAATTATTAGCTGCTGCATTGTCAACTGCTATGGTTGTTGCATCGTTTACAGGTGTAGGTGCAGTGAATGGTGCAAAGCCGGCAAGTGCTGCAATAAGTTCAGTCTGGAAAGAAGACGGTTATCACGCTTATCTTTATTATCAGACAAAGACATGGGATTACAGAGATCCGCTTAAAACAGGAAAAGAGTATTCTTATGTGCAGGCCGGTGGTCAGGATGTGACAGAGAAAGCAGAGATTACGGATGTTCTTTTAAAAGAAGGTGACGGAGAGTACACTGTTAAGATTTCAGGTGTTGACCTTACAGGAGCAGATGCGTTTAACATGATGGGAATTTCGACAGATATTCCTCTTAAATCAGCAGACAGCATAAAAGTCACAGATGCAACATTAAAAATTGATGGTAATGAGGTAGAGGGAGCAGCAGGAGTAGAACTTCCACATACAAAATCATATGAGGCAAACGGTTATAGTGTATTCAGTTATACAGGTTATGACGGATGGAATCTTTCAAGCACTATTCCTTTCAAACAGGGCAAACTTACAACAATGCCTAAATCCGATATTGAGATTTCATTTAAGATAACAGGTGTTCCTAAGTTTACAAAGACATATGGAAAAAAGGCTGGAGCTACATTTACAAGCGGAAATTATACATATAAGGTAACAACTGCCGCTACAGAAGATACAAATGGCAAAGTTGCAATTACAAAGCTTTCTACAAAGGGAAAGAAAGCAAAGACACTATCAGTTCCAAATACAGTTAAGGCATCAGGCGCGACATATACGGTATCTGCTGTTAATGCAAATGTTTTCAAAGCAGCAAAAGCAACATCTGTTACACTTGGAAAAGGTGTGACAAAGATTGCATCTTCAGCATTTGCAAATTGCAAGAAACTTACAAAACTTGTGGTAAACGGTAAATTATCGTCTGTTGCAAAGAATGCATTTAAAGGTTGTACTAAAAAGATTAGCATTTCAGGAAGTTCAGTTGATGCAAATGCTAAAAAGATTAAGGCAGCCGGTGCTAAGAGCATTAAAAAGGTTTATACACCTATTTTTGCCACAAAATATGCTACAAGTGGACTTGTGAGCGGAAAAGCTGGAACTGTTGCAATTACTGCTGAAAATGTTAAGAGTGTGACAAAGGTTACTGCTTCAAGTGCAGATGAAAAAATAATCAAAATTAAGAATGAGAAGACATCAGGTCTTACATATTCTGCTGAGATATTTGGTGTAGCTGCCGGAAGTGCAAAGGTTACATTTAAGATTGCATATAAGAGAATTGATGGAAAAACAGCAACAAAGACTATTACAAAAGATGTAACAGTTGCAGATGGCGGTTTTTACGGACAGCTTGAGGATAAAGATATTACACTCCGCGTGAAACTGCCGGAGACTTCAACAAATGTCGGTGAAGAGAGAACCGTTTCGATAAAGGGCGGGACTTCAGCAAACATGACTGTTAAAGACAACGGTACTGTTCGTAAAGATGTTTCTACACAGTGGCTCATTGAAAATGAGATGGGGGAGGGTGTAAACCTCGGAAATACTCTTGAAGCTACTTTAGGAACTTATGCTGACAAGGTTGCTGCTACAGATGCTACAGTATTTGAGCAGGCATGGGGGCAGCCTATTACAACAGAAGCTTATATCCAGTCACTCCGTTCATATGGCTTTAATACTATCCGTATTCCTGTAGCATGGTCAAACATGGATTCAGAGGATGGAACATATACTATCAATGAAAAATACCTCGGTCGTGTAGAAGAAGTTGTAAACTACGCATTAAACTGTGGTATGTATGTAATTGTCAACGATCATTGGGATTCTCAGTGGTGGGGACAGTTTGGTGCGTGCAAGGAAGATGCTGACGGAAAAAAAACTGCCGATGAGACAAAACGTGCAGAAGCATGGAAGAGATATAGTAGATATTGGACACAGATTTGTGACAGATTTAAGGATTATTCAGATCATCTCATTTTTGAAGGTGCAAACGAGGAACTTGGTGACAGATTAAACGACGCAATCTATGAAAGTGGTTATTGTGTACCAAAAGATGACAATGATACAAAGGCTATCTCAGGAAACCTTACAGAGGATGAGAGATACGAAATGGCAAATAAGATTAACCAGAAATTTGTAGACATTGTCCGCAGTACAGGCGGAAACAACGCATACAGACATCTCCTTATCGCAGGTTATGATACAAACATTGACAAGACTTGTGATGACAAATTTAAGATGCCAACAGATACAGCAGAAAATGGAACTACTAAACTCAGCGTTTCAGTTCATTACTATACACCATGGGATTTCTGTGGAGACGGTGGCAGCGGTATCTATACACAGAAAGACAAAGAAGCAACAGAAACATACTTCACAAAGATGGATAAATTCTACAATGCAGGATACGGAATCATCATGGGTGAGTTCAGTGTTTGCAATCCAAAGCAGGAGGGTGTTGCACAGTGGTTAAATGATACAATGACTATTGCAGCTAAACATCATATTTTACCTGTACTTTGGGAGACAAATCAGTACATGGATAAAGACAACTGTAAGATGAGATACAATGACATTGCCGTACTCTACAATACAATCACAGGTTCAACAGGTGATACAAGTTCAAAGATAAATACAAACGGAACAACAACAGACGGTTCAATCGCAGATTATCTTGAAACAACAAATGTAAATAACCTCAAAGCAGGCTTTGAATGGACAGGAAAGTGGTACAAGAACGGCGGTGGAAACCTCGTAGGAGATGATATATACACAACAGAAGAAGGTGGAACAAAGGTAACAAAAGGTTCTGTTGAAGCATTTGTACCTGAGTCATCATCAAAATCATCAATTGACGGAGATACAACAGAGCTTGGCTTTAATGACTGGGGCTATCAGGCATTCTTAAAGATTGATTTATCTAAGTATAAGAAGCCGGTTGTTGCATTCAACTTCTTAGATATATCAGATACAGAGGACTTTGTCGAAACAGTGACTATTGGAACATCAGACAAAGTTGGCGGAAGCGGAAAGAATACATATGACCTTAAGTATTCAGAATTCCATGGAAAAGGAATAGTGCTTAATGATACATTGTTAAAAGCACTTGAAACAGAGCCATACCTCTATATAACATTTGCAGGAAAACCTGCAGTGACAGGAATTACTGTTTACGAGGGTTAAAATCTTAACAGATAGTGTAAATAGAATATTTTGTATAGTGTATCACTGACTTTTAGTTAAATAAGCATTAAAACAAGCCGAATACAGAATAAAGTATCTGCGTTCGGCTTGTTTATTTATTTCTTAAAACCGGTTATGCTGATTATTTTCCACAGTTCTTTTTATCAATCTGCTGATTAAAAGCATAAAAGTTTCGACAGTCAAGGTTTTCCTGAGTGCGTCTGAGACATTCGCCAAATCTCTGGAAATGAACAATTTCTCTTTCTCTGAGGAAACGGATAGGTTCTGCAACTTCAGGGTCTTTTACTATACGAAGAATATTATCATAAGTCAGGCGGGCCTTCTGCTCTGGTGCGACCTCGTAAGAACAACATAGCTGGAAACCCTTGAAAATACGCCATTTTGCGTAGGACAAGCCTTTTCCTGCTACGATTGCATAAGAACAAAAACATAGAAAAATGAAGATGAAGCAAGCTATCCTACATAGTTCCAATGGTTTCAGCAACTAAGACGTTCAACAATGAGCGTCTATTTTTTTACCCAAAATGAAAGGAGAATCAAACATTATGAAAAAGATTATGAAGCGATTGCTTACAGGTGTACTTACCCTTGCAACCGTATTTACTGCATTACCTGTCACACAGGTTCATGCTGCGGATTCCGTCTATACTACTACGGACGGTAAAGCAGGAACAATCGTCAAGATTGACAATGGCGGTTCAGAGGTTTCCAGCTTTGAAGAAAGCATAATGAACGCTGACGGGCAGATTGCCTACTGTATTGATATAAACACAAATTTCCAATCGGGATATAAGAATCGTATCAATGCAACGGAGCGAATGAGCGACGACCAAATATCTGATGTGGCGTTGAATCTGGAATACGTCAAACAGTATGCAGAAAAGCACAGTCTTTCCAGCAAACAAGTCTATCTGTTGGAACAATGTGTTGTCTGGCGAAGATTGAGCGTTCACTTAGGCTGGGGGTACAACAATGTACGAGCTGCCTATGATGAAGTGTCAGAGAAAATCCAGTCAGAAATCTATGAGAACGCAAAGGCTTTCGCTAAAGAAAATAAAGACCGTTACGATTGCGGTGGTTACATCTATGTTGGTGAAGGACAGGACTTAGGACAGTTCTGGGCGAAGTTAGCTGTCGGTGATGGCAAGATTCAGAAATCGTCCAGTAATACAGCGATTACAAAATCTAATGACTGCTATTCTTTATCTGGTGCGACTTATGGTGTCTATTCTGATAAAGGCTGCACGAAATCAGTTGCCACACTTATGACAGATGGCAACGGGAATACGGATACGGTGGAGTTGAGAGCTTCTACATACTATGTAAAAGAAATCGAAGCTCCAAAAGGATTCCAGTTAGATAACAACGTCTATACCCTTACGGTAAAGGCTGGTGAAACTTCCACATTGAAAGTCAGCGATACACCAAAAGTCACAGACACTTTGGTTGAGCTTTTCAAGATTGATATGGAAACAGGAAAAGCAACCGCACAGGGTAACGCTTCTTTAGAGGGTGCGGAGTTCGTCTGGAAGTATTATGACGGTTATTACACAAAAGATAATCTTCCATCAGAACCAACACGCACATGGACGACAAAGACAAAAGCGGAAAAAGGCAGCGATAACACTATCCACTATATCACAAGATTGGCAGATTCCTATAAGGTATCTGGTGACAGCTTCTATACACAAAACGGTACTATCTGTTTACCGCTTGGTACTATCACTGTAGAAGAAAAAGCTGCTCCAAACGGTTACTTGTTAGATGGTGCTTATATGCAAGCCGCTGGAAGTTCTGAACAGATAAAAGGCGTATATGTGGCACAGATTACAGAAGATGGCGAACTTGCAGCATTAAGCGGCAGCAACCAGTATTCCGTATCGGACAAGATTATCCGTGGAGGTGTGAGAATCCAAAAGCGTGACCTTGAAACAAAAGACACAAAACCACAAGGCGGTGCAACATTGAAAGATACTGCCTTTGAAATCATTTCCTTAAATGATAATGCGGTATTGGTAGATGGCAAATTATACAACAAAAATGAAACAGTCAAGACAATCCATACAGGCGTTGACGGTATCGCTACGACTGCCGCAGATACTTTACCTTATGGAAAATACCGCTTAGAAGAAAGCAACGCCCCAGAGGGATATTTGACGGACGGTGCAAAACCGATTGAGTTTGAAATCACAGAGAATGGAAAAATCGTTGACTTAACTGACGAAGCACATTCCATCTACAATCAGATTAAACGTGGTGACTTGGAGGGTGTGAAAATCGGTGACGGTACTCATAAGCGACTTGCGAATGTTCCGTTCAGGATCACAAGCAAGACCACAGGCGAAAGCCACATCATTGTGACGGACGCAAACGGTCAGTTCTCTACCGCTGCTGACTGGGTATCTCATACACAGAACACCAACGCTGGCGAAAACAGTGAGGACGGTATCTGGTTCGGTACTTCCACACCAGACGACAGCAAAGGTGCGTTGCTCTACGATACCTATACAATCGAGGAATTACGCTGTGATTCCAACAAAGGAATGACACTGATTCCTGCTTTTGATGTGATAGTTTCAAGAAATAAGACTGTCATTCATTTGGGTACATTGACAGATGATTATGAACCAGAAATCTCTATCCATACTACCGCTGCTGATAAGGCAACAGGCGAAAAATCAATTGTCGCTGGTAAAAGCGTGACTATCGTTGATACCGTCACTTTAGACGGACTTACAAAAGGTACGAAGTATCAACTAAAAGGCTGGCAGATGGTGAAGTCTGAAAACGCACAGCTTCTTATTGATGGTGAGCCTGTGGAAAGTGATTACACTTTCACTGCAAAAAAATCAGAGATGGAAGTTGAGGTTTCTTATACATTCAATGCTTCTGCTCTTGGTGGTAAAGATCTTGTAACTTTTGAGGAATTGTACGATTTATCCAATCCAGACGAGCCTATCAAGATGGCAGAACATAAGGACATTGAGGACGACGGGCAGACTGTGAGAATCGAGGAAAGAATCATCACCATTCATACCACAGCTACCGACAAGGCAACAGGTGAAAAGATGATTGTTGCTGGTAAAGAGGTGACTGTCATTGATACGGTCACTTTAGATGGCTTGGAAAAAGGAACAAAATATCAGCTTAAAGGTTGGGAAATGGTGAAATCTGAAAATGCAGAGCTTCTTGTGGGTGGTGAGCGTGTGGAAAATGACCTTGCTTTCACCGCTACGGACACGAAGATGGAAGTTCAGATTACATTTACATTCAATGCCAGCGAGCTTGCAGGCAAGGAGCTTGTGACATTTGAGGAATTGTACGATTTATCCAATCCAGACGAGCCTACAAAGGTAGCAGAACATAAGGACATTGAGGACGACGGACAGACTGTGACAATCACAGAGCGTATCATTACCATGCATACAACCGCTACCGACAAGGCAACAGGGAAAAAGACAATCGAAGCTGGTAAAGATGTGACTATCGTTGATACCGTCACTTTAGACGGACTTGAAAAAGGTGTGAAATATCAGCTCAAAGGCTGGGAAATGGTGAAGTCTGAAAATGCAGAGCTTATCATAAATGGTAAACGTGTAGAAAATGACCTTACTTTCACCGCTACCGATACGAAGATGGAAGTTCAGATTGCATTTACATTCAATGCCAGTGAGCTTGCAGGAAAAGAGCTTGTCACATTTGAGGAATTATATGACGTGACAAATCCAGACGATCCTATCAAAGTAGCTGAACATAAGGACATCAAGGATAAGGGGCAGACGGTGACAGTCAAAGAAAAACCAGAATCCCCTGCCACATCAGAAGAACCCAGCACACCAACAAGAACAGGCAATTCACCAAAGACAGGTGACAATACACCATTTGCCGCATTGTTCGCTATGATGGGGATTTCCGCTGCTGGTCTTATTTTTGCAGGATATAAGAGATTTCGCAAAGTAAAGAAAGTTAAATAATACGGGAGGTCACAGTATATGAAAACTTCCCGTTCACCGCCCACCATAAAGAAGTCAGTCTGTAACTGACAGCTTAACCAAATTCTGCTTGATTATCATTTATCTTTCTGAATGGGGATTGTCAAGGGTGCTTCAAGCACAACGCTTGCCCTTGATGATTCACAGGCAGACAGATACTATCCAGACAGCAGAATGACACTATCAATCATTAAAAATATAGAAAGAAAAGAGGTAAATACATTTATGGAATTAAAACACGTTATCCCTAACATGGAAAGAACATTCGGGAATTTGGAATTTGCAGGTGAGAATAAGGTGGAACAGCGTAGGATCAACGGACGTATGACGGTCGTTTCCCGTAGCTTCAACCTTTATTCGGACGTGCAGAGAGCAGATGATATTATCGTGGTGCTGCCTGCTTCTGCTGGTGAGAAGAACTTTGAATCAGAGGAAAAAGTAAAACTTATCAATCCAAAAATCACCGCAGAGGGTTACAAAATCGGTACAAGAGGATTCACAAACTATATCCTGTCAGCGGACGATATGGTGAAAGCATAAGGAGGAAAAATTTATATGAGATTAGCAAATGGAATCATTATTGATAAGGAAAAGACATTCGGAGTGTTGAAGTTCTCGGCGTTGCGTCGTGAGGTACATATCCAGAATGAGGACGGTACGGTTTCTGAAGAAATCAAGGAACGTACCTACGACTTGAAGTGTAAGGAACAGGGACGCATGATACAGGTAAGTATTCCCGCCACTGTTCCATTAAAGGAGTTTGACTACAACGCAGAGGTGGAAATCATCAACCCTGTGGCAGACACGGTGGCAACCGCTACATTTCAAGGTGCAGACGTGGACTGGTACATCAAGGCAGATGATATTGTTTTAAAGAATAAGAATGGTCAGCCAGCAGGAAATCCACAGCACCATAACCAGCAATCACAGAATAAAAAATAAGTCATGTCGTTTTGTTGCTTGCAATATTGGAATAGGATATAATTTCCTCATAAAGTAAGATTTGTGATATACTAAAATTTAATAACGAGGAGGAGTTTAAGTGTCAGAAATTTTGCAACTACTAAATGATTTTCAAGGAATTATCGGTACAATTCTTGGTAGTGTTACAACACTGATTGTTACTGATATATTAAAAAAAAGAGGACAATTAAAAAATTATCTTGTTTCATACGAAGCCAAGTTTCAAACATTTCGAGATGTCGGTTGCAGTATGGGCGGCAAAAGGGATGAAGATTTTTATGGTTATTCTATAAAATATATAATTCAAATATATAATCAGAGTGATACTCCCAAAATAATGAGAGATTTTAGGCTAATATTCTATAAAAATGCAAAAGAACAATATTCCCTTATCCCTGATAATGAAGAAACCAGAAGATATTCTGCTCATATCTCACATATTGATGAGATGGAAGTTGCCAATATTGCTCCAAAAGAAATACAGGTATTAAAACAATCAATCTATGTTATGTATGATATGTTAGATAAAATTCAAGGTGCTGATAAAGTAGAATTGCAATATAAAGATGAAAAAGATAAAAATAGAAAAATTATATTATCAAATAAAGTAATTACAACAGATGATTATGTGCAAGAATAATATCATTTAATACTTGATTAAAACTTAATATTCTATATTGCATAAGCAGTAAATCTATAAGGTTTGCTGCTTTTTTTCATGGAAAGGAGATTTTTATATGCCACAATTCAAAAAATGGGGAAAACATATCAGAGCCAGCGACAAATCACTGGTTTTTCGTTTCTCGGCTGGTTCGCTGCTCCTGCTGTTTCTTGCTATGATTATACTGTTGAACCTAAAGGCAATTGTAACAACGGACTGGGAATCGGTTAGCTTTCTACAAGATGGCAGTGTCCATTTTTCAGTTACGCCATATAGGATAGTTACGGTCATAGTGTCAGCTCTGGTCTGTGTGATTGCTGCCTTTTTGTATCAGCGTTTCCAGTATGACAGGGTGAAGCAGCTCTTCCACCGTCAAAAGCTAGCAAAGATGATACTTGAAAATGGCTGGTATGAATCGGAAACAACACAGGAAAGCGGATTCTTCAAGGATTTACCAGCGTCCAGTAAAAAAGAGAAAATCACCTATTTTCCTAAACTGTATTACCGTATGGATAACGGACTATTGTATATCCGTACAGAAATCACGCTGGGAAAATATCAAGACCAGCTCTTACACTTGGAAAAGAAGCTGGAAACAGGCTTGTACTGTGAGTTGGTGTCAAAAGAATTAAAGGACAGCTATGTGGAGTATGTCTTACTTTATGACACTATCGCAAATAGAATCACTATCAATGAAGTACAGGCGGAACATGGCAGCCTGCGTCTGATGAAAAATGTCTGGTGGGAGTATGACAAGCTCCCCCATATGCTGATTGCTGGCGGCACTGGTGGAGGAAAGACCTATTTTATTCTCACTATCATTGAAGCTCTGCTCCGCTGCAATGCGGTCATGTATGTGTTAGACCCGAAGAACGCCGACCTTGCGGATTTATCCGTCGTCATGCCAGAAGTCTATTACAAAAAGGAAGATATAACTGCCTGTATTGACAGATTTTATGACGGTATGATGGCAAGAAGTGAAGCTATGAAACTCATGGAGAACTACAAGACGGGTGAAAACTATGCCTATCTTGGTCTTGCTCCGCATTTTCTCATTTTTGATGAATATGTGGCGTTTATGGAAATGCTGACGACAAAGGAAAACGCCGCTGTTTTAAATAAGCTTAAACAAATAGTCATGCTCGGACGACAGGCAGGTTACTTTCTCATTCTCGCCTGTCAGCGACCAGACGCAAAATATCTCGGTGACGGAATCCGTGACCAGTTTAACTTCCGTGTTGCATTGGGGCGTATGTCAGAGCTTGGCTATTCCATGATGTTTGGTGAGGTAGACAAGGACTTTTTTCTGAAACAGCTCAAAGGACGTGGATATGTCGATACGGGAACGAGTGTCATATCCGAGTTTTACACTCCCCTTGTACCCAAAGGACACGATTTCCTAAAAGAAATAGGCAGATTGTCACAAAACAGGCAGGACGGACAGGCGGCGTGCGAAGCGAAAGCCGCAGGTACGGACTAGCCTGTGTTGGTGTGGCTTGCCACACCAACCATTCGCCCCCGTTATCTAACAGGGGGGCACAAATCAACTGAAAACAGTCAATTTAATATGGAAAAATCCTTAAAATATGAGGATTTTTCAAACATTCAAGGGAATGTGACAAAATCGGTAAATGTCACATTCCTTTTCGATTGGAGGGATTTTTACTGAACGATACCGACTGGATAAATGATTTTAAAGAAAAACGGACACAGTACGGCGTTTCCCAGAATCAGCTTGCGGTCATGGCTGGTGTCAGCCGAGAGTATGTCAGCAGGCTTGAATCTGGAAAAGTAGCCTTGGCAGATGAAATCAAGGTGAAACTCACGGACGCTCTGGATAAACTGAATCCAGAAAATCCGCTGGAAATGGTCTTGGATTACGTCAGAATCCGATTCCCCACACAGGACGTAAAACACGTTGTGGAGGATATTCTTAAATTAAGGCTTGATGTGATGATACATGAGGATTTTGGCTTCTACTCCTATGCGGAACATTACGTCTTGGGTGATGTGTTCGTGCTGGCTTCACCCGATAAGGAAAAAGGCACATTGCTAGAGCTGAAAGGTAAAGGCTGCCGCCAGATGGAAAGCTACCTTTTGGCACAGCATAGGAGCTGGTATGACTTTCTCATGGACGCTCTGATAGAGGGAGGTGTGATGAAACGTCTTGACCTTGCCATCAACGATATGGTAGGAATCTTAGACATTCCGGAGCTGACAGAGAAATGCAACCATGAGGAATGTATTTCCGTATTCCGCAGCTTCAAGAGCTACCGCAGCGGTGAGCTTGTAAGAAGTCAAGAACAGGATAAATACGGTATGGGAAATACATTATACGTCGGTTCGCTCAAATCGGAAGTCTATTTCTGTATCTACGAAAAGGACTATGAACAATACGCAAAGTATGACATAGCCATTGAAGATACGAAAATCAAGAACCGTTTTGAAATAAGGCTAAAGAATGAGCGAGCCTATTATGCGGTGCATGACCTGCTGACCTACCACGATGCAGAGCGTACCGCTTTTGATATTATCAACCGCTATATGCGATTCGCTGACAAGGAGGTGGATAAGCGACGCAGCGAATGGAAAACCAATGAGAAATGGGCGTACTTTATCGGTTCTGATCGTGGGCGTTTGAAACTGACGACCAAACCAGAACCGTACACGCTCGCAAGGACGCTGAACTGGATAAGCAGACAGGTAGCTCCCACATGGAAAGTCTTACAGCAGATAGACAATACCAACGGTACGACTTACCTCAAAGATATTTTAGACCATGCGAAGCTCACCGAGCGTCATAAAAAGCTGATTGAACAACAGACGACTTCCACAGAGGAAATCATCAGTAAGGAGGAATGACAACATGAAGCATATCTTATTTGACTTCTTCCTGTTCTCACTTGGGGCAGGATTCGGAGTAGTGACTATGTGTCTTATGCAGTCTGCAAAAGCCGCAGACAGAGAAATTGAAATGATGGAAAGGAGAAAGAGATAATGAATTTCGGACAGAACTTATACAACTGGTTTTTATCTAACGCACAATCCCTTGTGCTTATGGCAATCGCTGTTATCGGGGTGTATCTCGGATTCAAGCGTGAGTTTTCCAAACTTATCGGATTCTTGGTGATTGCCCTAATCGCTGTCGGCTTGGTATTCAATGCCGCTGGCGTAAAAGACGTACTGTTGCAGTTATTCAATAAGATTATTGGAGCATAAGTTTTATGTTAAAAATAGAATTGTAGAATATATCAATAACTAGTATAATTTAGATGTAAATTCTATTTAAAAGTGAGGAAAAATATGGACAATATAGAAAATAAAAAGAAGCTCGCTAATATATTAAAAAGGGCAAAAAATACTGCTAAACCAGATAAATGTATTATGTGTGACAAACCACAAACAAGCTATTGTAATTCTCATTTAATTCCGCAAATGGTATTGAAAACTATTGCTGACAATGGGAAACTTTTACACCCTAATACACTAATCGGAATTGAGATTCTTGACATTGAGAAAGGTATCAATAATGCTGGTACATTCCATTTTATTTGTAGAAAATGTGATAGTGAACTTTTTCAAGATTACGAAAACCCAGATAAAATGAAAACTTATCCAACTGATATAATGATGGCAGAAATTGCTCTAAAAAATATGTTGTTAATGTTGAGCAAACGAAATGAAGAAAAAGAGATATTTAATATTGTACAAAACGAAATGAACGGTTTTGAAAACAAGGAGGTTCTTGATGAAATTCAAAGACTAGATATACAGGAATATCTTGATGCTTTAGATTTATACAAACAAATTATAAAAAACAATTCTACCGGTTGCTTTCAAGTTTTATATTGGAAGAAATTACCGTATGTTGTACCTTTAGCTGCACAATTACCTATTGCAGTTTATAAAGATATGTATGGAAATATTATAAATGATTTGTACGATACTAACCCTGATTATCGTATACAAAATCTTCATTTATGTGTTTTTCCTATTGAAAATGAAACCATTGTATTACTCTTTTATCATAAAAGGGATAAAAATTACCGTCGTTTAAGACATCAATTTAATAGTTCATCAGATGAGCAATGTTTAAGATTTATCAATTATTTGATTTTTGCATACACGGAACATTATTTTTTTGCAAAATCAATTAGAGATAAAATAGAGTTTGATAAAAATATGATAAAGCTTAGTAAAGAGTCAAATGGAAATCCAAATTTTGGTTTTGTGGATTTTAAAGACTTATTTACTGAGTATATCCCCGTATCTATGAATGATATACCAAATTTCTTGTCTGAAGAATACAGTTTGCAAAAAACTGAAAGTTAAGACAGGTATTTATTTAAGCAGTAAATCATATCGGTTTGCTGCTTTTTTCATGTAAAAATTTAAGATTGGAGGACAACATGAAAACAGATATTTTTGAGAATATGAAAGAGCTGGTCGGCTGTAAAGATGTTTCAGACCTGCCCTATAGAAAACGCGAGGTATGGGAAGAAATCAAACGACAGTCACTGCTTGCCTATCCCAAAGAACAGTTAGAAAAATTTTCCCATTATGTATTCGGTGTAGATTATGCTGTTATAATGGGAATACTGGATATGATGAAAGGAAGTGACAGACCATGCAGGAAATGCGAATCTACCTGTTAAACAATACAAAACCTTACCACGACGAGGACGACGGTTACTCTGGCGACTGGTTCAACTGCCCGATAAATTTTGATGAAGTCAGAGAAAAGTTAGGTGTAGAGAATGAGGAACAGGTCGAGATTGCAGACTATGAGCTGCCATTCCATATCAACACCGACACACCGATATGGGAAATCAACGCCCTTTGCCGCTTCGTGCTGGAAATAGACGGTACGCCTATCGGTAACGAAATGAAAGCCATTCAGCAGAAATGGTTTGACAGCTTCGAGGACTTTATCGACCATAAGGACGAGATACGTTACTATGATGTGGGTGACGGTGCAGCACTGGCAGAATACCTTATCTGTGAGGAAAATATATTCGGTGAGATTCCCCACGAATTACAGAAGCATATCGACTACCATTCCTACGGAAACGAGCTGGAAATGGACGACAGATACCTTTTCACAACAAACGGTGTATTCCGTTATCAGTAAGGGGTGATGTGGTATCGAAGAAATGCGAATCTATATCGCCAATCTGGGGAAATATAACGAGGGTGAGCTTGTAGGTGCGTGGTTCACACCGCCTGTCGATTATGATGAGATGGCAGAACGTATCGGCTTGAATGATGAATACGAGGAATACGCAATCCATGATTATGAGCTGCCCTTTGAGATTGACGAATACACACCCATTGAGGAAGTCAACCGCCTGTGTGAAATGGTGGAGGACTTACCAGAGGACATACAGGACGAGCTTTCAGAGCTGCTCTGCTATTACAGCAGCTTGGAGGAATTGTGCGAACACGCAGACGACATTATCCATTATCCCGATTGTGACGATATGACAGACGTTGCCTATTACTTCATAAATGAATGTCAAAGCCTTGGTGAGATACCAGACAGGATAAGGAACTACATAGACTATGAAGCCTACGGTCGTGACCTTGATTTAGAGGGGCGTTTTGTCGTCACCAATCATGGCGTGTTTGAATGTCCGTATTAGCAATGACAACTGAATATCTTATTATCAGCCAGTTATCAATGAACTGGTATTTTTTATGCAGCAGCTTGTGAAAACAGGCTGCTGTTTCCATTTTAAGAGAAATCTTCAAAGAAAGGAGCTGTGAAAAATGAAGAAAATCAAAAGCTATACAAGCATTTGGAGCGTGGAAAAAGTCATTTATGCCATTAACGACTTTCAACTCCCGTTCCCTCTCACGTTCAGTCAGATGGCATGGTTTGTCGTGTCGCTGTTCGTGGTTATCCTCTTTGGGGAGCTGCCGCCCTTTAACATGATTGACGGTGCGTTCCTCAAATACTTTGGAATCCCTGTCGCTTTTACATGGTTCGTGTCACAAAAGACCTTTGACGGGAAAAAGCCTTTTGGGTTCTTGAAATCCTGTATCTCGTTCTTCCTGCGACCAAAAGTGACCTATGCAGGAAAAGCCATCAAGCTGAAAAATGAAAAATTCAATACCGCTGTTACAGCAGTTAGGAGTGTGATGTATGTTCCCGATTAAATATATCGAAAACAATCTGGTGTTCAACCATGACGGTGAGTGCTTCGCCTACTATGAGCTGACACCTTACAATTATTCGTTCCTGTCACCAGAGGAAAAGTACATGGTGCATGACAACTTCCGTCAGCTTATCGCCCAGAACCGTGACGGGAAAATCCATGCCTTACAGATTGCCACAGAAGACAGCTTGCGTGCGGTGCAGGAACGCTCAAAGAAAGGAATCACAGGCAGGTTGAAAAAGATAGCCTGTAAAAAGGTAGACGAACAGACCGAAGCGTTGGTTGAGATGATTGGGGAAAATCAGATTGACTACCGCTTTTTTCTTGGCTTCAAGCTGCTGGTGAATGAGGAAGAAATCAGCTTAAAGGGCATGAAAAAATCAGCGGCTATGACCTTTGCCGATTTTATCTATGAGGTCAATCACAAGCTCATGGGCGACTTTGTTTCCATGAGCAATGATGAAATCAACCGATTCATGAAGATGGAAAAGCTGCTGGAAAGTAAAATATCAAGACGTTTCCAGTTCCGCAGACTGGATAAGAACGACTTCGGGTATCTCTTGGAACATATCTACGGAAACACGGGTGTTGCGTACAGTGATTATACCTATGAGCTGCCTGTCAAGAAGCTAAAGCGTGAAACGCTGGTAAAGCGATATGACCTTATCCGTCCGACACGCTGCATGATAGAGGAAAACCAACGATACCTAAAGATTGAACGTGAAGATCAGACAACGTATGTTGCCTACTTCACGATTAACAATATCGTGGGTGAGCTGGACTTCCCATCTTCGGAAATCTTCTACTATCAACAGCAGCAATTCACGTTTCCTATTTCCACTTCCATGAATGTAGAGATTGTAACGAATAAGAAAGCCTTAACCACAGTCCGTAATAAGAAAAAGGAATTGAAAGATTTGGATAACCATGCGTGGGAATCCAATAACGAAACAGGAAGTAATGTCATGGACGCTCTGGATTCGGTGAATGAGCTGGAAACCAGCTTAGACCAGTCAAAGGAATCCATGTATAAATTATCTTACGTTATCCGTGTAGCTGCTGATTCTCTGGACGAGCTGAAACGACGCTGTGATGAAGTCAAGGACTTCTACGACGATTTGAATGTGAAGCTGGTACGCCCATTCGGGGATATGCTCGGCTTACATGGTGAATTTATCCCATCAAGCAAGCGTTACATCAATGACTATATCCAGTATGTCACTTCTGACTTTCTCGCTGGTCTTGGATTCGGTGCGACACAGCAGCTTGGGGAAACGGACGGTATCTATATCGGTTACAACCTTGACACAGGAAAAAATGTATATCTAAAACCCAGCCTTGCCGCACAGGGCGTAAAAGGCTCTGTCACCAACGCATTAGCGGCAGCGTTCCTCGGTTCGCTCGGCGGTGGCAAGTCATTCTGTAACAACCTTATCATCTATTATGCGGTGCTGTTTGGAGGGAAAGCGGTCATTGTAGACCCGAAATCAGAGCGTGGCAACTGGCAGGAAACACTACCCGATATTGCACATGAAATCAATATAGTCAACCTTACCAGTGAGGACAGGAACAAAGGACTTCTCGACCCGTATGTGATTATGAAGCGTACAAAGGACGCTGAAAGCCTTGCGATTGATATTTTAACATTCCTTACGGGCATTTCTTCCCGTGATGGTGAGAAGTTCCCTGTCCTTAGACGTGCAATCCGTTCCGTTACACAAAGTAAGCAGCGAGGACTACTCCATGTCATTGATGAATTAAGGAAAGACGGTTCGCCTGTTGCAGAAAATATCGCAGACCATATCGAGAGCATGACAGACTATGACTTTGCACACCTCTTATTCTCGGACGGTGATGTGGAGCAATCCATCAGCTTAGACAGGCAGCTCAACATCATACAGGTAGCAGACCTTGTGCTGCCAGATAAGGACACAAAATTTGAAGAATACACTACTATGGAATTATTGTCAGTGGCAATGCTTATCGTCATCAGTACCTTTGCCTTAGACTTTATCCATTCAGACCGCAGTATTTTCAAGATGGTGGATTTGGACGAAGCATGGACGTTTTTACAGGTGGCACAGGGAAAGACTCTCTCTAACAAGTTGATTCGTGCTGGTCGTTCCATGAACGCCGCTGTTTACTTCGTCACACAAAACTCTGGTGATGTGGACGACGAGAAAATGAAGAACAATATCGGCTTGAAGTTTGCCTTTAGAAGCACGGATATAAAGGAAATCAAGAATACCCTTGAATTTTTCGGCGTGGATAAGGAAGACGAGGGCAACCAGAAGCGATTGCGTGACTTAGAGAACGGACAATGCCTGTTTCAAGATTTGTATGGGCGTGTAGGTGTTATCCAGATTCACCCTGTATTCGCTGATTTGTTCCATGCCTTTGATACCAGACCGCCCGTACAGACGGAAGAATCGAGGTGAAGCCTATGCGTAAACGAAAAATCCTGAGATTCTTCGGTATCGCTCTGCTGGTGGTTCTCGGTGTGCTGGTGTTCCTATCTATCACAGGCACGGTGGCTCATGCCGCTGGTCTGGTTGACAGTACAGTGAGTGACGCTAACGCCTACTCTAAATATCCGCTGGAAAACTACCAGCTTGACTTTTACGTTGACAGCTCGTGGGACTGGCTGCCTTGGAACTGGTTGGATGGTATCGGGAAAAGTATCCAGTATGGCTTGTACGCTATCACAAATTTTGTCTGGACGGTGAGCTTATATATTTCCAATGCAACGGGATATATGGTACAGGAAGCCTACAAGCTGGACTTTATCTCTGATACCGCAAGCTCTATCGGAAAGAACATCCAGACGCTTGCTGGTGTCACGCAAAGCGGTTTTTCCAGTGAGGGATTCTATGTGGGATTCCTGCTTATCCTCATTCTGGTAATGGGTATCTATGTCACCTACACAGGACTTATTAAGAGTGAAACGACAAAAGCGGTTCATGCAGTCGTCAACTTCCTTGTAGTCTTTATCCTGTCAGCGTCCTTTATTGCCTACGCTCCGAACTATATCAGTAAAATCAATGATTTTTCCGCTGATATAAGCAGCTCGGCATTATCGCTCGGTACAAAGATTGTGCTGCCCGATTCCAGCAGCAAGGGAAAAGACAGCGTGGATTTGATAAGGGACAGCCTGTTTTCCATACAGGTGAAACAACCGTGGCTGCTCTTGCAGTATGGGGAATCCGATATTGACAAGCTCGGCTCTGACCGTGTGGACAGCCTGTTAGAAGCAAGCCCAGATACGGACGACAGAGAAGATATAGTGGTTGAGGAAATCGAGGATAAGGACAATGCAAACCTAAGCGTTACAAAGACCATGAGCCGATTAGGAACAGTGGTATTTCTGTTCATCTTCAATATCGGAATCTCTATTTTTGTATTCCTGCTTACTGGCATGATGATTTTCTCACAGGTGCTATTCATCATTTACGCTATGTTCCTGCCTGTCAGCTTCATTTTATCCATGATACCGACCTATGAGGGCATGGCAAAAAAGGCACTTACGAAGCTGTTCAATACCATCATGTTAAGGGCAGGTATTACGCTGATTATCACCACAGCATTTAGTATCTCAACTATGTTTTACTCCATTTCTTCTGGCTACCCGTTCTTCATGGTGGCATTTTTACAGATAGTCACTTTTGCAGGAATCTACTTCAAGCTCGGTGACTTAATGGCAATGTTCAGTCTGCAATCTTCCGATACACAGCAGGTCGGCAGACGTATCATGCGGCGACCTTATATGTTCTTAGGCAGAAGTGCAAGACGCTTGGAACGTAAAATCGGCAGGACGGTTGCGGCTGGTGCTGCTGGCGGTGTAGCTGGTGCGGTGGTCGCTTCAAATAGCCGCAAGGTTGATACAGCAAAAGGAAACAGTCATACACGACCAAACCATGACACCGCTTCTGATACTTCCACTTTTGGGAAACGTGCTGGTGCGAAAGTCGGTGCTGTGCTTGATGGTAAAGACCGCTTGAAAGATAAGGCAAAATCCATTAGACAACAGGTCAAGGATATGCCGACACAGGCACAGTATGCAGTACATAGCGGCGTAAACCAGATACAGGAAAATGTATCAGACTTCAAGCGTGGTATTGTGGAGGAAAAAACGACCAGAAAACAGGGTCGTGCAGAGAAACAGGATAAGCACAGACAGACGGTTGCGGAAAAACGTATGGAACTGGATAAAGCGAAAGAAAGCACAGGATCAGTGACAAAAGGAACTGCCCCTGTGCATGAGCGACCAGTGACAACGCCTGTATCTGCGAAAGCAGCTCCACAGTCGGCAGGTTCTAAAGAAGAACAGAATATCAAAGAACGCCCTACTACTGTTAAGAGGGAGCAATCACAATCTGCCAGAGCAAAAGAGCCTGTCACAAAGCAACAGGAAGTAAGGACGCAGGTTGCCAGAGAATCTTCTTCTCCAGCAGCTACACCAAAACATTCGGGAACTGTGACAGATATGCCCCGTCAGACAGTCAAACATCAAAAGCAGACAAAGACCGTACAGAAAAAGACCACAAAACCGTCAACCATGAAGAAAACGACCAGCAGGAAAGGCGGTAAGAAATGAAGCTAAGACACTTCGCTGTGTTCGGTGGGATTTTTACGGTGATTATCTGTCTGCTTTTGTTCCTGTTTATCGTGACCGCAGATGATGAAGAAAACAGCACTTCCTACTTTGATTTTTCTGGACTGAATCTGTCAGAGGAAGTGCTGAAACATCAACCGACGGTAGAAAAATATGCGAAAGAATACGGAATCTCGGACTATGTGAACTATCTGCTTGCCATCATGCAGGTGGAATCTGGCGGTACAGCTACGGACGTCATGCAGTCGTCAGAATCAATGGGGTTGCCGCCTAATTCCCTCTCGACGGAGGAATCCATCAAACAGGGGTGTAAATACTTCTCGGAGCTTTTAAAATCCGCAGAAGCAAAAGGCTGTGACATTGACACAGTGGTACAAGCCTATAACTATGGCGGTGGCTTCATTGACTATGTGGCGAAGCATGGAAAAAAGTACACTTTTGAACTGGCTGTCAGTTTCGCTAAAGACAAATCGGGCGGTGTCAAAGTCACCTATAAGAATGAGATTTCCATTAAGGAAAATGGCGGCTGGCGTTATAAGTACGGAAATATGTTCTATGTCCGTCTGGTGAACCAGTATTTAGCTGTTCCCAGTTTCAGTGACGCTACCGCACAGGCAATCTTCAAAGAAGCATTGAAGTATCAAGGCTGGAAGTATGTCTTTGGCGGCAGCAATCCAAACACCAGCTTTGACTGTTCTGGTCTTACGTCTTGGTGCTATGGGAAAGCTGGTATCAGTCTACCTCGTACCGCACAGGCACAGTATGACGCTACGCAGCACATACCGCTGTCACAGGCGAAAGCTGGTGACTTGGTATTCTTTCACTCCACTTATAATTCTGGAACGTATGTCACCCATGTGGGAATCTATGCAGGAAACAACAGAATGTATCACGCTGGCGACCCTATTGGATATGCAGATTTAACAAGCCCGTACTGGCAGAAACACTTGATTGGTGCTGGTCGGGTAAAATCAAAATAGAAAGGAAATGGTACTATGATATTTAAGAAAAAGGACAAGGAATCAAAACCGAAAAAAGAGAAAAAAGTGCTTGTGATGAAAGTCGGCACACACAAGAAAACTGTGATTGCCTTATGGCTGGTGCTGATTACAAGCGTCAGCTTTGGGGTGTATAAGAATTTCACCGCCATTGATATGCACACGGTACATGAAAAGGAAGTCATTGAACAAAGAATTGTTGACACTAACAGGATAGAGAACTTTGTAAAAGCCTTTGCGAAGTCCTACTATTCTTGGAGCAATACGCAGGAATCCATTGATAAAAGAACCGCAGCCATCAACAATTATCTGACTAAGAGCTTGCAGGATTTGAATGTCGATACGGTAAGGCAGGATATACCCACAAGCTCTACGGTAACAGATGTAAAGATTTGGGATATAGAACAGGCTGGAACAGACGACTTTACCGTTGTCTACTCCGTAGATCAGACGGTAACGGAGGGTGAAACGTCAATCGGTTACACCTCCGCTTATATGGTAGTGGTTCATGTAGATAGCAATGGAAACATGGTTATCATACAGAATTCGACCATTAGCAGCACACCGACAAAATCCAGCTATGAACCAAAGACAAAGGAATCTGACGGAACGGTGGATGCTGCCACAACGGAGGAAGTGACAGAGTTCTTGGAAACATTCTTTAAGCTGTACCCTACCGCTACGGAAAAGGAGCTTGCCTATTATGTATCTGGCAATGTGCTTGAACCTGTAAACTGTGGTTATCTGTTTTCAGAGTTGGTAAATCCTATCTTCATCAAAGATGGGGAACAGGTCAAAGTTTCGGTATCGGTGAAGTATCTCGACCAGAGAACAAAAGCAACACAGATTTCACAGTTTGACTTAACGCTGGAAAAAGATAGTAACTGGAAGATTGTAGGATAAAAAGATAATCTGATAGATTGACACATTAAAATGAATGTGTTAAAATTTCTTTGTTTTATAAAGGAGAAAAATTATGAATTACTATATAACAAATCAACCCAAAAAGAAACTTATCTCTGTACAATTAAATCCGATGAAACATTGTACAGAGTATAGCATATAAAGAAATGCGTAAGATTTCATCGGGAATGTGGCAATAGAGTGATATACTTTTATTGTCTCTTTTCCGTATGTTATAAAACGTAAAAAAATTAAGGCTATAGGCAATGTTTTGTCTATAGTCTTTTGTTATACATTCATAATTTTAACAGGAGGCTATTGCACTTTGTGTATTTTGCCTCCTATTTTTTATGCTCAAAAACAGAGAAAGGAACATGAAACATGAGTTTATTAGAGATTACAAATTTATCACATTCGTTTAGTGAAAATGTTTTATATAAAAATGCAGATTTTTCATTAAACAAAGGAGAACATATTGGAATTGTCGGGCAGAATGGAACGGGAAAAAGTACGCTGATTAAACTTTGTACGGGGCAACTTCTCCCCGATGAAGGGCGTATTATATGGCAGCCTAAAACAAGTATCGGCTATTTAGACCAATACGCTGAAATTGATATGCAGCTTGATATGAAAAGATTTTTGAAAACTGCTTTTTCACATCTATATGAATTGGAAGAAAAAATGAACTGTTTATATGAGAATATACATGATGGTGATTTTCAAAACTTAGACATAGCAGCAAAGTATCAAGAAGAATTAGAACGACAGGATTTTTATTTGATTGATACGAAAATAGAGCAGGTCGCAACTGGTTTGGGATTATCAGCAATCGGTTTAGATAGACCTATTGCACAAATGAGTGGCGGTCAACGTGCAAAGGTAATATTAGCAAAACTATTGCTTGAAAAGCCAGACGTATTATTGCTTGATGAACCAACCAATTTTTTGGATAAAGAACATATTGATTGGCTGTCGGAATATCTCTGCGGTTTAAGTAATGCCTTTATGGTTGTTTCGCATGATTATAGTTTTTTAGAAAAAATTTCAAATCGAATTTGTGATATAGATAACTACAAAATCGGAAAATATTATGGCACTTATTCGGAATTTTTGAAAAAGAAAACTGCTCTGCGAGAGAATTATATACGTCAATATTCCGCACAGCAAAAGGAAATCAAGAAAACGGAAGAATTTATCCGTAAAAATATAGCAGGAAGAAAATCAAAAATGGCAAGGGGCAGACAAAAGCAACTAGACAGAATGGATAAGATGGAGGCTATTGAACAAAAAGAAGTTGTGCCATTTTTTCATTTTCGTGAAATGCCTTTGACAAATACAGAACATTTAAGCGTTAAGCATTTATCTGTTGGTTATCATTATCCTGTTTTATCTGACATTGATTTTGCTATTAATGGTGGACAGAAAGTTGTAATAACTGGTTTTAACGGTATTGGAAAATCGACATTATTAAAGACATTGGTCGGAAAATTAGATGTTCTAAATGGTTCATTTTCTTTTTCCGAGCAAGTGAAGTTACGATATTTTGAACAGGATTTATATTGGGAAAATGAAAAGGAAACTCCAATACAGATAGTGTCTGATTGTTATCCGTCCCTTACGATAAAGGAAGTAAGAAAAAACCTGGCATGTTGCGGAATCATAGGAGAACACGCAATGCAGAGTATTGGCACATTAAGCGGTGGAGAACAAGCAAAAGTAAAAATATGCCTATTAACTCTTACTCCTTGTAATTTTATTATCATGGACGAGCCAACAAACCATTTGGACATTCAAGCAAAACAAGCTTTAAGAATTGCATTAAAGGAATTTAAAGGCACAGTTTTGCTTGTTTCTCACGAACCTGCTTTTTATAAAGAGATAGCACAAAAAATAATTAACATTGAAAATATCATTAAGAAAAAATAACTCTGATAAATGTAAAATTATTCTTTTATTTTTTTAGACTTGATAATTCCGTCAGCGACACTTTCCATGATAATTAAATCCTTATCGGAAAGGTTGTCAAGTTGTTTTTCCAACTGTCGTCTTCTGGTGCTTTTATCCAGATCAGACGCAGGCAGGAAAAATTCATCAACGGAAATATTAAGTAATGATACAAGGTCATAGAACACCTGTAAACTTGGGTGCTGCCCTTTGTTTTCAATATTTGTCAAATAGCGTGGGTCAATTTCAATCATAGCTCCCACCTGTTCACGAGTAAGACCTCGTTTTTTACGAGCTTCTTTGATGGCAAGACCAAAGGCTCTGAAATCATACTTATCTTCTTTTTTACGCATATTTAATCACCTCACTACATTTTACTGTTCCTGTTGATTTTCTAACAGGTATAGAAAAACGTATAGTAAGGTTTATCAGTTCCTATTATGCGTAAATCAATTAAAAAGTGCTGCATAGCGGCAAATAAAAAAAACCGCTATTAACAGTACCGTTTTTGCGTGTCACAAAATACCTTTTTCCAGATGGCGGTTGAAAAGCCGCCTTTTTCTTTTCCCATCAATAGAAAAACAACATAATGGTTTTGGGTTAGCGGCTTTGGGAGGTAGCCGCATTGAAAGACCTGTATAATCGACAATCTTCAATATATCCGTTATTGTCAAAAAAATCCTAGCTTTCACAGCGGCACAATATACCCTTGAATATGGTTTTTCACGTTACATAACAGGAACAATTTTAAAAGCACAAGAACAGCATTTCTTATATGCCCTTGTGCTTTTTTGCTACTTTAAAAAATTTTTTGATTTTTTTCTGATTCGGGTTACAAATCGCCCCTCCGTGTTGAGTGTTAGTGCGGAAAGAGGTAAAAAGCCTTTTCGCTTTAGCAACTTCAACTTGAAAGGAGGTGAGATTATGAAACCTTCTTCATTTGAGAACGCTATAAGACTTCAATTTGACTGTCTGGCTCGTAAGGTAATTGGCAGAACTGTAAAGAACTACAACAAAGAACTTGCCAGACGTGCAAAGCATGAAATATCTTTCTGTGAAATACCAGAGCTGGAATTAAACCAGTTGGGTGTATCGGACGAATACCCGATTGAATTTACTTCCTTTGATGTGTTTGGTACAGAAGTTCGTGTGTATGATGAGAAATTATGTGAAGCAATCAAAAAATTAAGCGAAAGACGACGCAATGTTGTGTTGATGTTCTATTTTCTGGAATTACCAGACGCAGAAATCGCAGAGATTTTGGATATTTCCAGAAACTCTGTTTATAGAAACAGAATGTGTTCACTAAAGCTCATTAGAGATATGTATGAGGAGGAATTATAACATGATGAAGTCTACAAAAAAGTGTCCTCTATTCTCCACAATCAGTTTAGCTGCTGATGGCGACGAAGTGGCAATAGAGAAAATATTAAATCACTATGACGCTTACATATCAAAAGCAAGTTTACGCCCGTTCTATGATGAACACGGAAATATGTATATTGTGGTCGACATGGAACTGAAAGGCAGAATCAGAGCTGCTCTTATTAAAGCAATTCTAGGTTTTGAAGTCAGAGTGAAATAAGCGAATATATACGGAGTGTTCTATCACCTCATTCCAGCTCCGTTTTACAAGTGTTCTTTGAAAAATGAATAAAGTAATCAGATACGTTTGATATACGGTGAGCCGACGGACTGGAACGCCATGACCCACGAAAGGAGGAATAAAGAAGCGAGCGACCATGCCAGTGATCCGTAAGCGACTGTTGGAAAAGTTGCTGCCATGACCTGTATATCAGAATAATGATACACCCGTATGACACGGTTCACCCATCAGAATGGAAATGGTGAAATTCCAGTGGAGCTTTCCAAAGCCATCTGATTACTTCTTATTTATAGACAAATTCTTTCATAATGTACAAGCATTTTTGCATACTTTGTAAATATATTGTAGTGAGGTGGTTCAATGGCAAATGACGCAAAGGTAGTTTGCAAGAATGTTTTTAAAAATTGTGATAGAGCGGCGTTTACAAAAGCATTTACTCTAAAATGGATAGAGTTGATAAATCAATATGAAAAAAATAAAGGAAAGGCAACTCCTGCCAGATGATAGACAAACTATCCTACGAGATGTTATAATAACATTATGTAGAGATAGTTTGTTTCGTCTTCTCTAAAAGGAGAACGAAGCATGATAGAATCAAAATCAAGAGTTGCTATTTATTGCCGCTTATCAGAGGAAGATAGAAACAAACAATCAGAAACAGACGACAGTAACAGTATTCAGAATCAAAAGTCAATGTTACTTCAATACTCATTAGAGCATGGTTGGGAAGTCTACAACATATACAGTGATGATGATTACACTGGTTCTGACAGACGACGACCAGAATTTAACAGGTTGTTGGAGGACGCAAAGAATCGTAAATTTGATATTGTCCTTTGTAAGACACAATCCAGATTTACCAGAGAACTAGAATTAGTGGAAAAATATATCCACGGTCTTTTCCCTATTTGGGGTATTCGTTTCATCAGCATTGTTGATAATGCAGATACCGCTAATAAAGGAAATAAGAAATCAAGACAGATAAATGGTCTGGTGAATGAGTGGTACTTAGAGGATATGTCAGAAAACATTAAAAGCGTTCTCACTGACAGAAGAAAGAACGGACACCATATCGGTGCTTTTGCCCTGTATGGTTACAAAAAAGACCCTGACGTAAAAGGGCATTTGATTATTGATGAAGAAGCTGCGGAAGTTGTCAGAGAAGTTTTTACACTGTTTTCACAGGGATATGGAAAGACCGCCATTGCCCGTATGCTGAATGACAGAGGAATACCAAACCCTACGGAATACAAACGACTTCATGGTTTGCGTTACAAGCAGCCTAAAACGAAAAACAGTACCCTATGGAAATATTTTGCCATATCAGATATGTTGGTGAATGAAATCTATATCGGGAATATGGTTCAAGGGAAATATGGCAGCGTTTCTTATAAGACAAAGCAAAACAAACCCAGACCAAAAGACGAGTGGTACAGAGTTGAGGGTACACATGAGCCGATTATTGACCGTGAGTTATGGGATAGGGTTCAAGCATTGGTAGCTCAAAAGGCAAAACCTTTCACAGTTGGCACAATCGGCTTATTTGCCAGAAAAGCTCGCTGTATGAATTGTGGTTATACAATGCGTTCATCAAAGAATCGTGGTAAGCATTATTTACAATGTTCTAACCGCCATGTAGCAAAGGACGCTTGTATAGGTTCTTTCATTTCAGTAGACAAATTGGAAAAAGCTGTGATTGATGAACTTAATAAGTTATCCGCAGAATATCTGGATAAAGATGAGCTTGAACAAAATGTGCAATTCAATAATGACTTGCGAGGTCAAAAAGAAGCTTTGGAAACGGAGATTGCTGCTTATCAAAAAAAGATTGCGGAATACACAAAAGGAATCCGTGAACTATATTTAGATAAGGTAAAGGGTATTCTTTCCGAACTTGATTACTTGGATTTATCTAAAGATTTCTCAACACAAAAAGAAAGGCTCGAAAAACTGGTAATTGATACGCAGAAACAGCTTGATGTTATTGAAAGAAAAATGCTGATTGGCGATAACAGACGACAGTTAATCGAGCAATATACAAATCTTGAACACTTAGACAGGGAAACGGTTGAAAAGCTGATTGATTATGTATTGGTCGGTAAGAAAGACCCTGTAACTAAGGAAGTACCTATTGAGATACATTGGAATTTCTAAAGTTCTCATATCTGGCAGCTAGTATGCCAGATTATTGGGAACTATCTTTTAAAACCTCAATGTTGTCTTTACACAATCGTACCATCTGCCGCCATGTCTTCATAAAGATCGGTTATTGTATCACCAGTGCTCTGAAGCTGGCTCGCACTGAAAGGCTCTCCACTTGCTGCCTGCGGCCATATGGCAAGTGTGTGGTCAATATAGTATTTATCAAAGCCGGATGCCTTGATTTCTTCCGGTGTAAGATTTTTTGTAAGCTGTCTGATAATGGTAGCAACAATTTCAAGATGACCGAGTTCTTCGGTGCCGATGTCAGTAAGAGCACCCATGACACGGCGGTCGGTCATACTGTAACGCTGTGAGAGATAACGCATAGCGGCACCAGCCTCGCCATCCGGACCACCGTATTGACTCATTATTACCATTGCAGCTTTTGGGTCGCACCTTGTTATATTGACAGGGTATTGCAATCGCTTTTCATAATTAAACATAAACTCCTCATTTCTGCGTCAAACGCAATGATATTTGTTTTTCGTGAAATTTACAGAAACTTTAAAAATCCATAATAAACAACAATAGTTTATTTTTTATTCCCATGGCCACGGGTCTTTTACCCATTCCCAGTAACATGAGTCCGGGACATCATATTTAGAAAGTGGACCATATTTCTGTGTATATTCATTTACTGCTTCTTCTCTTTCTTTTTTTAATTTGTTGTAATAACACAGAGCATCTTTGTCACATGGGTGTGTGTCTAAAAAAAGAACTGTATCGTCCATTGCGAAGCTTACCTGGGTGATATATGCCAAGAGGTTATGCTTTTCTCTATTCATCTCGCACCTCCTTTTTGACTGCAAAATCCATTTGGAATACAGCCGTAAAACGGATAGTCAAGTTCTTTAAAAATAGTTCCCTGTGAAAGACCTTCGCAGAGGGCATAGACATTTCTCCACTTTTGCCAAGGAACATAGCCTATTCCAATAGGAATATTGTGCATATCAATATGTGATATTGAATCAGCACAATTTTCAGGTGGTCTGTAATGTGGTCGCTCACAACCGGAATCGCATGTTCGTGGTTGATTTTGATGGTGGTTGTTGCAACCGGAAGTCATATTGCTCTGGTTTTGAGAATGACTATTGCATCCCGGAACCGTATTATTTGGTTTTTGAGAGCAGCAGCTGCAGTTACCACAATGCTGACAGCCTGCCTGTAATCTGAAATTCATGTTATTCATAGGAAATTCCTTTCGTTATCGGAATCATATATTTTAAGAATTAGAATATATTTATATATCTAATCTATATATTTTTATGAAGAAATAAGAAAAATGTTACTGAGATAGCATATTACTGACGGGATAGTTAGGTAGATATTAAGAAAACTTATATTATAAGGATTGAAGTTCAGAATAATCCCATAACATAATATCTAAGAGATAATCAGAATTGTTATAGTTGATAAGAAATGGAATATAATCAGGGACAGTTTCATCATGTATATCAATATTGGACATAATATACTGAATTGGATTTATGGTTTTGTCAATTTTAAAGACAGCAAAAAAGGATACCAGCATTTTCTGGTATTTGTTGGTTTGCAGTAATGTATTTTGGTTTTCAGAGTATGTATTCATGAAAATTGAAACCTCATTTCTTTGTGTGGTATAGCAATGTTGTAAGCCGTAGTACCAGTTTAGGGTCAGATACATTTTAAATCCAATAGGGTTATATAAATTGTTATTGGTTACACAGGCTATTTAAAATTAGTTCTATATTTATTTTAACATACTTTTGTAAAATTGTAACATAAATAATTAAAATATTTTATATTTTTGTGCAGAAACATGTCGAAAAATTCACAATAAATCAGGGGAGTAGTGCGAAAAATCTATATATACAGGATTTTTCGCACACAAGATTTGTGTCTGTGCACACTTGACACAAACTTAATATGCAAAAAAATGTGTGCAGAAATGAGGAGTAAAGTGAAAAATAGGATAATAAAAGTAATTATTTCATTATGTTTTATTTTGTTGGCGATAGGAGCAGTCAGGGGAGATTATTTTTCTGTTATTGATGTTTTACAAAAAAGTGTCGGCTATGATAATTCAAGGTCTGTTGAAAAGATGCAGGAGGATTTTGATGCTTTTTTAAATCAGATTTTTATTGACAGCGTTTCGCAGGATACCTTGACAATGAATTATACTTTAAAAAATAAAAAGATATATGGTCTTGATAATATGGAGGTCAGTTTTGGAAATATGGATTTTGATGAACAGAAGGGGACTTATTCGGTTTATGAAAATATGATGGAGACTCTTAGAAGTTTTGATTATGATAAATTGAAAGAGGAACAGAAAATCTGTTATGATCTTGCAGAGTACATGATGAAACTAAATCTGGAATCGTCAAAATATCCGGACTTTGAGGAGTATTTAAGTGAGACTTCGGGTGTCCAGGCACAGCTTCCTGTTTTGCTTGTTGAATATAATTTTTATACGGAAAATGATATTAAAGATTACATAAAGCTGTTAAATCTTATTCCAGAGTATTTTAATAATGTCATTAAATATGAAAAATATAAGGCAAGTAAGGGAACTTTTATGAGTGATACTTGTGTGAATCTGGTGATAAAACAGTGTAATGCGTTTGTTAAAAATCCGGATAAAAATTATCTTATTACGACTTTTGAAAAGAGAATATCAGGATTTGCCAATATAAATGATACTGATAAACAAAATTATATTGCTAAAAATAGAGATGCTGTACTTAATAAAGTTATCCCGGCATACAAAAATCTTGTATTTGGATTGGAGTCACTTAAGGGTAATGGAAAGAATAATGGAGGTCTTTGCGGTTTTAAAAATGGTAAAAAGTATTATGAATATCTTGTAAGGCGAAAGACGGGGTCTGACAGAAGCATTAAAGAAATGGAAATATTAATAGATAAGGAATTGAAGCAGGCACAGAAGAAAATTTCGGAGATTATTGCAAAAAATTCAAAGATTTATGATAGTGCCGTAAATGTAAAGTATAAATATACTGAGCCAAATGAAGTTATAAAACATTTAAAGAGTGCAATGAAAGAGGATTTTCCGTCACTTTCCGATGACATAAAGTGTCAGGTAAAGTATGTTGACCATTCTCTTGAAGAAAGTCTAAGTCCCGCTTTTTATCTGACACCTGCGATAGATAATTATAATAATAATGTGGTTTATCTTAACGGAAATAAAAAATACGACCTTAGCAAAGCGTTTACAACAATAGCACATGAAAGTTATCCGGGACATTTGTACCAGAACTGCTTTTTCTATTCAAAATCACCGGTTCCTTTCAGAAGTGTTGTTAATATAGGCGGTTATGTTGAAGGATGGGGGACTTATGCAGAACTTTACAGTTACAAATATGCCGGGTTGGATGAGAAAACGGCAGAGATACTTCGGGAAAACACTATCGCAACGCTTTGTATTTATGCACAGGCTGATATAGGAATAAATTATAACGGCTGGAGTCTTACAAAATTGGCAAAATATCTCATGGCATATGGATTTGATATAGAACAGAGTAAAACAGTGTATAACAGTATGGTTTCAGAGCCGGCAAATTATCTTAAATATACTATGGGTTATTTAGAGATAGAGCAGATGTATAAAAAGGCAGAGAAGAAGCTTGGAAAGAAGTTCACACCGAAGAAATTTCATGAATATATATTGTCGATAGGGGAAGCACCTTTCTCATTATTAAATGAAAGGCTTGATACTTGGATAAAGGAGCAGAGCCGGGGCTGAAAGAAAAGTATTATCTATATTAGTGCAGATAGGAAAACAGACAGCCATGTTGATGTTTGCAGATGTGAAAAATCTAAAATTGTATTATAATGTGAAAGCAGTTGAGAGATAAATAAAAACAGCACAGCAGTTTTTTAAATACTGCTGTGCTTGTGGATTAAAAAAGTACAATATTTATATAATTCTGCGTTTATTTATCACGGTCAGGCAAATAGCACTTTATTCAATCAAATCTCTCTGGGTGAGGATTTTTGCTTCGCCACTTTCACGCATTTCAATAACCGGAGAACCTTTGTGGTTTATATAATCATCAGTGATAGTTACCCGTCCTATCATGTCATCCTTAGGAATTTCATACATTATATCAAGCATAAAGTCTTCAATAATGGCACGAAGAGCTCTTGCCCCGGTGTTTTTCTTTAAGGCTTTTTTTGCTATGCAGTGAACGGCTTCATCGTCAAATTTAAGGTCAACTTCATCAAGTGCGAGAAGCTTTTTGTACTGCTTTAAGATTGCATTTTTGGGCTGTGTGAGTATCTGTGCGAGCATATCCTCAGTCATTGCCTGAAGTGTAAATACTATAGGAAGTCTGCCTAGAAATTCAGGAATCATACCAAATTCTCTGAGATCCTCAGTAGTAACTTTTGAGAGAATATTTTCGTCGTTATCATATTTATCTTTAAGTTCAGCTTCAAATCCAATGGACGACTGTTTTGTAAGTCTGTTTTTAATAACTTTTTCAAGTTCAGGAAAAGCACCGCCACAGATAAATAAAATATTTCTCGTATTAACCGTTGTAAGCGGAACCATTGCATTTTTGCTTGTAGCACCGACCGGAACTTCGACATCACTGCCTTCAAGAAGTTTTAACATTCCCTGCTGAACGGATTCTCCACTTACATCTCTGCTGTTTGTGTTTCTTTTTTTAGCAATCTTGTCAATTTCATCTATAAAGATAATTCCATGTTCGGCTTTTTCAACATCGTTGTCGGCTGCGGCGAGAAGCTTTGATAAAACGCTCTCTACATCATCGCCTATATATCCGGCTTCTGTAAGTGAAGTCGCATCAGTTATGGCAAGAGGAACCTGAAGTATTTTAGCAAGTGTTTTAACAAGATATGTTTTACCGCAGCCTGTTGGACCTACCATAAGCATATTTGACTTTTCGATTTCGATTCCGTCATCTTCCTCAATATCATCTGAGAGTACACGCTTATAATGGTTATAAACTGCGACAGACATTACTTTTTTTGCAAATTCCTGACCGACTACATATTCATCGAGTTTTGATTTAATTATATGAGGTGCAGGAAGATGTTTTATGTCAAAGACACCTGTCTGTATATTATCTTTTTTCTTTTCTTTTGCAGCTTTTTTCTTTTTAATCTTCTGATTTTTAGGGATATTGTCACCGCCCGGCATATTTGGCATACCAAATCCGAACATATCCATATAAGGCATATTTGGAAATGTGCCGTTCAGGTTCATATTGTTCATTGAATCAAAAGTTTTCTGCATACAGTCATTACAGATACATATATTATTTGGAATATGTATCATTTTGCCTGCTTTGCTTTCAGGACGGCGGCATATATAACAGATTTCTTCATAACTATCGTTGTTATTATTGTTATCTGATGCGTTTATATTATCACTATTATTATTATCTGACATAAATTATCTCCTTTTCTTGACTACTATGCTGTAGTGTGTTAAAATATGAATTGTGTGCTCCCATAGTTAAATGGATATAACAGCCCCCTCCTAAGGGGCAGTTGTAGGTTCGATTCCTACTGGGAGTGCTTTTTGTTTATCTGGATGTGTTTATGCGGTGGCAAAATTGTTTACAATTTAGCAAACCGTAACATCATGATAGCTTATATATTTAAAATATGCAATGCAACTTAGTAAAAGATTAGCGTTTTTTTATAAATAGATTAAGATTTTAATAAATTGAATTAAACGATAGATTTAGTGTTATGAGCAAGCAGCACAGCAAATTGCGAATATCCGCTTGACTATCAGATAAGAGGTATGTTATTTACACAGGAAGTGGGGAGATTATGAACAGAAAAAGAGTTTTATCGTCGTTTTTGACTGTAATTATCATGTTTTCCGCAATGTTGTCGGGAGTTAGTGCACAGGCAAAGGGTGGTTCATGGCCGAAAGGACCGTCAACGGACAGTCTTGTCAGCGGTTCGGCAATAGTTATGGAAGTTTCCACGGGTACGGTATTATATGGAAAGAATATTCACAAAAAACGATATCCGGCAAGTATCACCAAAATTCTTACGGCACTTTTAGCTGCTGAGAACAGTTCACCGAGTGATGTTGTAACATTTTCAAAGACGGCAGCATACGGTATAAGTCCAGGAGATTCGACGGTAAGTTCTGAGCCGGGTGAGAAAATGTCGATGGAACAGTGCCTTTATGCCATCATGCTTGAGTCCGCAAATGAGGTTTGTCTTGCGGCAGGAGAACATGTTTCAGGAAGTGTAAAGAACTTTGTTAAGCTGATGAACAGGCGTGTTAAGCAGCTTGGTCTTAAAGACACACATTTCAATAATCCAAACGGTCTGCCTGATCCTAATCATTATACTACGGCATATGATATGGCGATGATAGGAAGAGCAGCTTTACAGAATTCCGTATTTAGAAAGGTCAGCAATACACCGAGATATACTTGTGCAAAGACAAATAAGCATAAGATGAAGAGAATATGGCTCAATCATCATGAGGCTATCAATCCGGACGAGTATCCTCAGTACGGATACAAATATTGTATCGGTGGAAAGACAGGATTTACACACGCAGCAGGAAATACGCTTGTTACATTTGCGGAAAAAGACGGTATGCAGCTTGTCTGCGTTGTCATGAAGTCGACAAGCCAGAAAGCAGGAGAGCCTAATCAGTACACGGATACGATTAAACTTTTAAATTATTGTTTTGGAAAGTACAAAAAGCATAATGTCGGTGGTTCTGATTCAAAGATAAGTGAAGATTTGTTTGACAATTACGGAAGTTTCTTTAACAGTTCAAATTCTCCGGTGAGATTTGAGGGTGAGTCAAGTGTTGTACTTCCAAAGAATGTTAAACTTTCAAAGGCTAAGCAGAAAATAATTTACAATAAAAATGTTAAAATTAAGACTGGAAAGAATATTATAGGAAAAGTAACCTACACTTATGCGGGAAAAACGGTTGGTTCAAGCAATATTATTTATGACAGTACAAAGAAAACATATCTTGATGAAGCATCAAGAAAAGTTGTAAACAAAGAAATAAAATCAATCGAAAAGACAAATTCAAATCCATCATTGTTTCATAAGATATTTACCGGAATAAGAGATGGCATTTCAGGTGGAATTTATGGAGTGATTGATTTTATCGTAAACAACATTGTTCTTTCGATAGTCATACTTTTAGCGATAATAGTTATTGTGATGTTTATAATTTTTGCCATTACAGGTAAGTCCATTGTAATGTCAAGGAGCAGAAAAAGGCATGGTGGCTACCAGAGTAAAATGGGTAGAAGAAATCATGCTAAAAGAGTAAGGCAGAACAGAAAAGATTCTTCTAATAAGAATGTGAGAAGAAATCATAGTAAGCATTATACAAAGAAAACATCTGCTTCAACAAGTGATAAGCCGTCTACAAGAAAAAACACAAATTATTCAATACGCCGTAAGAAAACGCGTGAGAGTTTTGGAAAGAATTTCTTTGACTTTTAAATATCGGATCGGAGTGGATTGTCACTCCGGTCTTTTTTTCATATTTATATAGTGAGGGTGATTGCGAAACTGATTATATGTTGTGTTAATTGCACAATTTAATAAAGTATTATGAGAGTTTCGCAATTTGATATTATTGAAATATGGAAAAAGAAGCGGAGATTATTTGTATGAACAGGTTGTGTATGGAGGCGGCGGTTTCGCAGGAGTATCAGGATTATCTTGTAGAGTATTATGGAGATGAAAAATACCTGACCGATAAATATGGTGAGGGATGTTATCAGATAATCTCTGAGCGGTTTGCGATTGCATATGTAAAGGGAGATGAAGTTAGAAGTGGCATAAACGGCGGAGCATTTTTTGTGCCCGCCTGCTATGGTCTTATGTCATCAGAGCCTGCTCTTGCGTCGGCGGGGATAACAAAAGTCAGAAATCAGCCGAATCTGTCTATGTACGGACAGGGAGTTATGGTTGGGTTTATAGATACGGGGTATGCCGTGCGAAAATAGAAGAAAGGGATATAACAGGAGTATGAAAGAAAAATATTATTCAGATTGTATTAAGGTTTTAGATGAAGTGGGAAAGGTTGTTATAGGAAAAGACGACTGCATAAGAAGTGTTATGGCGGCAGTTTTGGCTGAGGGACATATACTTATTGATGATGTTCCGGGTGTCGGAAAAACATCGCTCGCAACAGCATTTGCGAAAGCAATGGGTCTTGAAAACAAAAGAACACAGTTTACATCGGATGTAATGCCGGCAGATATTACCGGATTTAATATGTATGACAACAAGAGTCAGGAATTCATTTATCAGCCTGGACCTGTAATGTGCAATTTTTTTCTCGCGGATGAAATCAACAGAACCTCACCGAAAACGCAGTCGGCACTTCTTGAAGTGATGGAGGAAAAGAGTGTGACCGTTGACGGTGTGACGAGAAAAGTTCCTGAACCGTTTATAGTCATAGCTACGCAAAATCCGGAGGGAAGTATAGGAACACAGCTTTTGCCGGAATCACAGCTTGACAGATTTATGATATGTATTTCCATGGGTTATCCTTCACTTGAGGATGAGATAAAGATTGCAAAAAATTGTGAAAAAGATTATGAAAATGTGCGTATGTCAGAAAGTGTTGCGTCTGTTATTGACGGGGAAGAACTCTTAAATATAAGAAAATATGTGAAAGATATTTTTATAGCTGATGAAGTTTATGATTATATATGCAGACTTATCAGAGCTACCAGGGGAAGCGATTATATAAGACTTGGAGTAAGTCCGAGAGGAACAATCGCACTTACGAAGCTTTCAAAAGCATTTGCATTTCTTGATGACAGAGATTATGTGACACCAAAAGATGTCAAGGAGGCATTTGAAAAGATTGCTCCGCACAGGATTGTCATGTCGGGAAGAGCATCAGGAGAAAGGATTTCTTCGCAGATGGCTATCAAAAAAATAAGTAACGGCATAAAAGCACCGGGAATTAAAAAGAAGAAATGAGGAGAAAATGGCAGGTAGGATTTTTACATTTATTTTGAGTGTATTGTTTACTTTATATATGTCAGTTTTATATAACAGCAATGGTTTTTTGTTTGTGTTTTATGCTGAAATTTTAATAGGAAGTATGTTGTTTATCATGAATATGATATTGTTTTTCAAGCTTAAGATAAAGCTTGAAACAAAGCCTGTCATAAACAAATGCGGGCGGATAAATTTTGAACTTGTTCTTGAAAACAGGAGTATTTTGCCAAGTGGAAAAATACTGCTCACATTGAACTGCCTTGACCCATATAATATGAAGCAGAAAAAAGTTGTTGTTAAGCAGTGGTGTTCGGCAAAAAGGACAGAGAGATGTTCGTACAGTTTTAGGGATGATGAAATCTTATCCGGAAATTATATAGTTTCTGTTAAAAAGGCGGGAATATACGACTATCTGGGATTTTTCAAGTTAAACAAACATATGAAAAATAAAAGTGAAGCAGTTTGTATAGTGCCTGTGACAGATGGAAAATATATTGAAACCGAAGAAAAAGATAGTGATGACAACTGTGTGATGATTAGCGGGAATAAGAAAAATAACGGAGATTTCAGCCATGTCAGAGAGTATAGAAATGGCGACAGGCTTAGAAATATACATTGGAAGCTTTCATCAAAAAGTAATATACTCTATGTAAAGGAATTTTTGGATGATAGTAAAAATTATTATTGTTATTATATTGAGACAAGACCGTTAAAAAGAGAAGAAATTGCAAGAGAATTTGATAAATGGAACAAGGTAGGATTTGGGACTATCGAAAATGGTGAAAATATAGTCTATGTCTGGTATGATGCAAGACAGAAGCATGTGAAAAGAGCATATGTATCAAATGAGGAAGAATTATACCGGGCGTTATGTGAGATAAATGTTTATGATGAAATGAATTTGCGGTCAACAGGAAATAATCCTGTTATTGATAAAGATACGCTTATAGAAATGGAGAAAACAGGTTAGAGTTATGGAATTGTATGGAATCAGGCAAAAGAAAAGACAGACAATGCCTTTAGCGGGGATTTTTATGGCGATAACTGCCGTTGGAGTTTACCGCAGTTTTTGTGATGAGTTTAGTTATCCGGCAAATTATAGAGAGGTGTATCTGGCAATCTTCATCTTCTCGTTGATATTTACATTGACGGGGATGTTAAAATCAATTCCCCAAAATATATTATTTGCCGGATATACGATTGCCTTTTTTGGTTTTATGCTATTAAGGCGTGATTATTTGAAAGGGAGTTTAAATATACTTCTTAATTATGTGAACATAAAAAAACAGGAGTATTTACAGTCTGATGAAATGACAGATGTAACTTCCGTTTTGCACGGTTCACGGCTTGGGAATAGTGGAAAAGCAGCCATTATCGTGATAATAGGGATGATGGTTCTTGCCATGGCAATATGTATTTTTAGTCTGAAAAGCAGGGTGTGGAGTTATATTCCGGCGGCGGTAGTGGTTATCATGGGAATGATGTACGGAAAAACACCATCTGTGGAGACTTTTGCGATGCTTGTTGCAGGTGGTGCGGGTATAGCATTTTCTATTACAAACCGTAAAATGAAAAATAAGGCGGTGGGATATGCGGTCATTTCAGTTATAATGGCAGCCTGTATGGCAGTTTCAGTCTGTGTTACAGATCAGACCGAAGAAAAGATTATGTCGAAAAACAATCAGATTTTAAGAAAACAACAGCAATATGAAAAGATTGCAAAAAAGATTGCTGATAATATCGTTGAACAGATACAGGATATGAGTTATCGTGGAAGATTATCAAATGTTTCACCTGTTTACACGGGGAAAAATATGTTTGAAATAGTGCTCGACAAAAAGCCCGGGTCAAAAATTTATTTTAAAGAATTTAGTGCGGACACATACAATAACGGCAAATGGACGAGTGAAGCAGAGGAATCAGGATTTTATTCTTATCGTTTGAAAAGTATTTTTTCTTATGGATACAAGTCTGTTAAGGATATGGCGGACAAAAGTAGTGAAACAAAACTTATAAATATGCGTGTCCAATATGACAATAAGGCAAATCAGAGAGATAAAAAACTGGCTCTGCCTTATTACAGTGATGTAAAAAATATAAATACAAATAAAAAATCTGATGATAAAAATGTAACAACTGTTGATAATGGGATAAAATTAGATGATTTGGAGAGAAGCATAACAAGAAAAGCTGATGATTACAATATAAAGTATTATGATGTGGCGTATTCAGAATATAATTATCTTTTAAACAGTGATAAAAGTTATGTGACAGATACAAAATATAGCGAATATGTCAGAGAAAATTACCTTGGAGTGCCTGATGATGACAAGTTAAAAAAATTTGCAGATGAAATAGAATTGTCTGAACAGTTAAGCCTTAAATGTCAGGAAATAGAGTCTGCATTGCAAGCTGATACGACATATACAAAAAATCCGGGCAGACTTCCTCTGACGAAAGATTATCTTGACTATTTTCTTTTTGAAAATAAAAAGGGCTACTGTGAGCATTATGCAACGGCATCGACGATTCTTTTAAGATTGAAAAATATTCCGGCAAGATATGCCGCAGGTTATATGGTTTTTCCAAGTCAGTTTAAAAAGGTAGTGAGAAAGAGTGCTTTTGGGAAAAATAAAGTGTACTATGTGGCACAGGTACATGATGAGGATGCACACGCATGGTCTGAGATATATAAAGAGGGGGTGGGCTGGCTGCCGGTAGATATGACAAAAACATCTGCAATCTCAAAGGAATATGCCGATGAAGAACCGCCACAAGTTTCTTTTGATACTGTACCGAAAAGCACTAAAGCGGCAGATAAAGCTCAACACAGGGCAAAAAATACGGCAAAGCCAAAGAAAAATAAAGTTAAAAATGATAACGGGAATGTAAAAAAGAAAAAAGACAACAGGAAAAAGTCCGATAACAAGACAGTAAAGAACAAAACAAAAGTTAAGGACAAGATGGAAAGCAATATTAAGAAAAGCCAGTCGGAAAAGACTGCAGCAAAAAACAGAACAGGCTTGCCGTTGTATGTAAGATTACTGCTTGTTTTTGCGGTGGCATTTGTACTTTTTCTGATATATATTTTTTATGGCAGACAAAAAATGTTTTATCTTTTATATAAAAAGAAGATTTCAAGAGCAGAAAACAATTCAGCAAAGCTTTTTGTGGCAAGAAGATTTTTGACCCTGTATATGGGATGTGAAGGCAGGAAAATGGAAAAGCTTTCCGATGATGAATATATCAAAAAACTGTCCGAGGTGTGTGATATAGGAAATCTTAGGGAGATACTTGAAAAGGCTGCTTTTTCGGCGGAGGATATATCAGAGAGCGAACTGTTGTGTTGTCTTTGTATAATGAATGAAATTGCATCAAAGATTAGAGCCGAAAGGTCTTTACATTGTCTTTATTTTGAGTTAAACTTGTTACAGAACTTTATTATAGAAAAAACTAAATAAATTTACTTTTTTCTATAACACTTATTAAAAATTTTCACTGAGAAGGAGGAAAAATATGTTAGAGGAATTAAAGAAAAGAGTTTATGAGGCAAATATGCTTTTACCAAAGTACGGTCTTGTAACATTTACCTGGGGAAATGTAAGTGAGATTGACAGAGAGAGTGGAATTTTTGCTATCAAGCCAAGTGGTGTTGAATATGACAAGCTTACACCTGAAGATATGGTGCTTGTTGACCTCAACGGAAACAAAGTTGAAGGAAAATATAATCCGTCATCAGATACGGCAACTCATGTAGAGCTTTACAAAGCATTCAAGGACATCGGAGGAGTCGTACATACTCACTCATCATATGCTACAAGCTGGGCACAGGCAGGAAGATCAATTCCATGCTATGGAACAACACACGCTGATTATATTTATGGTGAAGTTCCATGTGTACGCTGTCTTACAAAGGACGAGATTGAGGATGCATATGAAGAGAATACGGGAAAACTTATCGTTAGCGAGTTCAATGCAAGAAATCTTGATCCTGTAGCTGTTCCTGCTGTTCTTTGCAAAAACCACGGACCATTTGCATGGGGCAAAGATGCTCACGAGGCAGTTCACAATGCAGTAGTTCTTGAGGAAGTCGGAAAGATGGCATATCGTGCTGAGACTATCAATCCTAGAATCCAGCCTGCACCACAGGAGCTTCAGGACAAACATTACTATCGTAAACACGGTGCTAACGCATATTACGGTCAGGGCAAATAATAATATTTTTATTCGCACACCAGCGGGGATAGACTACGGTCACCCCGCTTTTTTAAATGCTGACGGAACAAGCAGGATATATTCAATATGGGATCAGACAATACCCATTGAAAATATGAAAAGCGGCAGAATTCCCGACGGATTTTTGTTCGGGGCAGAATATTTAAGAAGTAATATTAATGAAGCACTTATGTCTGATAATCCTAAAAACATAGTTCCGAGTGTAGACACAAACGGACATGGAACATTTCTTGCAGGGGTTGCCTGTGGCAATAAGATTGATGAGAGAAATTTTTCGGGGGTTGCCCCGCTTGCCGATATATGCGTCGTTAAGTGCCGTGAAGCAAAAGACGGTCTTAAAAGATATTTCCGCATAGGCGGTGATAAAGTAGTCTACGGTGAGCAGGATATAATGCTTGGCATAAAATATTTGTGGCAGACTGCAGTAAAAGCCGAAAAACCGCTTATCATATGCTTTGGAATAGGAACAAATATAGGAGGGCATGAGAGAGGAGGATGTCTTGGAGAATATCTCGAAAGTAGAGGAAATTACAGCGGTGTGTGTGCGGTGGCTGCGTGTGGAAATGAAGCTAATGCCGGACATCATTACAGGAGCGGACTGCTCAGGTCGGGGCAGGATGTTGAGGTCGAACTGCGGACGGGAAGTGATGATGGATTTACGATAGAGTTGTGGGGAGATGCACCAAATCTTTATGCGATAGGTATCATATCTCCAAGCGGTGAATACAGCGGAAAGACAACGGCAAAACTCGGTGAGCAGCACAGGATAAGGTTTGTACTTGAAAAAACAGTGGTTGACATAGATTATCTGATAACGGCATATGAGAGCGGCGACGAGTGTGTAAGGCTAAGATTCAGCTCAGTTGAACCGGGGTTATGGAAAATAAGGGTTTTCAATGACAACCGGGGTGATGGTTTCTTTGATATGTGGCTGCCGATAAAAAATTTTATAACTGATGAAACTTATTTTCTTGAAAGTGACCCTGATGTGACGATATGCAATCCGGCAAACAATATAGCTATATTGTCAAATGCCTACTATAATTCATATACGACCAGTGCCGTTGCAGACTCAAGCCGTGGCTACACAAGGTCTGGATATATAAAACCCGATATATGCAGTCCGGGAATAGACATATTTGGACCGATGGCAAGTGTCATTACAGACAGGACACAAAAAGGTGATGTGTCATTGGCAAGATATGGTTATATGAGCGGTTCAAGTGCCGCTACGGCAATAACAGCCGGGGCAGCAGCACTTTTGATGGAATGGGGGATAATAAGAAAAAATGACATAACGATGGACACCGTGTCCGTCAAGAAATATCTTATCCGTGGTACGATAAACACGGGGGTGGAAGTCCCAAACAGGATATGTGGTTACGGCGGCATTGATCTTTATGGTGTGTTTCAGACAATGCGGGGAAGAATATGATTTTAATATATTTTATCATATGACAGGTATATCCTATTTCAGTTTGACTATGTTGTAATTTTTTGGATAAATTTATGGATTTACTGCACTGACGGTCTATGTGTTGCCAGTGTCAGAGTTTTTTATGTCACGAAGCAGCACTTTGTATCTGAGGTTTGCAGCATTTATTTCATATATAAAAAGGTCTATAAGGTCCGGGTCATCTACACTTTCGAGTCCTTTGTAAGCATTTTCAAAGCTTTTTTGTGTCTCTTTTAGTGCATTTTTAAGGAACTCTTCTCTTTTGGGAGGGTTTCTTTTTTTGTTTGAAAAAATCATAAAAATTCCTTTCTCATTATTTGACTCTAATATCATTTATAAATAAGTATAGACAAGGGTTGGAAAAAATATGCAATTTTATAAAAAAGTTAAAAAAATTTTTTGTCATTTTCTCTTAAAAAACGACAAATTAAAATTTAAGTCTTTAGAAAAGAGAAGATGACGTGATTACAAAATACAGTGAAGTATCATATCAAAAAAATTAAAAAAAGTTTAACGAAATTTTTGCCTTAGGAGTGAGGCAGATGTTGTGCAGAATAAATAACAAACTAAGAAAAATTTTAGTCAGATATTAACAAAAATAAAGATGAAATTTTGGCGATTTTAGATAAAAACAGGGGGTGTTGACATACATTTTGTGTGATGTTAAAGTTAGCCCACGCAAATGGAGGAGGTGAAAGACATGAGAGAAATATTTGTGTGCGGTATGCTTTTAATGGCAGGAATTGATGATATGAAAAGAAACAGAATAAGTAATTGTATAGTGATTCCGGCAATAATTTTGTCGGTTATATACAAAGTGTATTTTGATGGATTTTTGTATGCAATGCGTGGGATAAAAGATATGACTTTAATATGTCTGATATTTCTACCGGTGTTTAAGCTGCGGGGAATAGGGGCAGGAGATATAAAATTATTTTGTATGATTACCGGATTCTACGGATTTATTTTTGGTATAAAAGTGGCTGCACTCACTATTATGTTTGCAGGAGTCGCGGCGGTATATCGTGTTTTAAAGTATCCGTATTTGCTAAACAGATTTTTTGAATTAAAAAATTACCTGTTATATGGTGTTTGTGGTGCCGGGCATTATTTTGCAGCGGATAAGTCAGAAAGAGCAGTGATTATCCGCATGGCACCATTGACGGCAGCAGCATATTTTTTAGTGTTGTTGTAATTGTTAAAAAATTGAGTTTGTAAGTTGTTTTTCAGGCAGATAAAGACAAACTTATTGTAAGAGGAGGGATAGTTTGGAGAAAGTAGTAATAGGTCTATATGATAAGACGGTCTATTCAGAGAGGTTTGCAGAATACTTTTATAATAATAAAAATAATTGTATAGATTTCATGATATTTACAGTGTTTGACAAAATTTCAGAATTTGTAAAAAAGGGAAAGCTGGATGTATTACTTTTGGGTCAGGAGTATGTTGATGAGATTAAAAACACAAAAGAAATTGGTAAGATAATTGTTTTGTCAGAAGGAAATTATGTGATGGAGGGTGAAAAATATCCGGTTGTGTTTAAGTATCAGTCGGTAGAAAATATTATTAACGAGGTGCTTGAAAATATAGCTGATGACGAGAAAATCCGATTGGAAGAAAATAATAAAAATCCGGTCAAAATCAATACGGAGTTAATAGGAGTGTATTCGTCAGACAGCGTAAATCTGGCATTGAAATATGGTGTTGATCTTGCGATAAAGACGGCAAAAGTAAAAAAGACACTTCTTGTATGTCTTGACCAGTTAAACGGTCTTGATGGTGCATTAAGGCTGGAAAATAATATGTGTGAACAGTTTTTTTCATATGAGGGAGAGAATATGACTTATGAAACTTCATATGTAAGAGGAATGTCAGAAGTCATATATTATCTGAATAAAAAGGGCAGTAAGCTTGCCCTGAAATTACAGTCTATAATATGTCACAGAGGTGGCGTGGATTGTATATATTCGGTGGAAGATTACAGAGATCTTAAATACTTTGATATTGAGGGAGTAGAGGAGTTTATCAGTATTCTTTCAGGTCAGATGGAGTATGAAACGATTATTTTTGTAATAGGTTATCTCAATGAAACATTTATTGAGTTGATGCAAAGGTGTGATAAATTGTATTTTTCTGCTGTGCAGGATGAGATTGACAGGCAGAGATTTAGTTCTTTTGAAAAGACGCTGATGCGTGATGGTCTAGCAGGAAGTCTTGATAATATTATGTTTTATGCATCAGAAAAATCAGTGATTGATTGAGCAAAAAAGAGAGGAACTTCCTGATTAAAAGTTAAAAATATGAGCAATAAAAAATTTTAAATAACTGATCAAAAAGTAACAGTTCAGCCATAAAAAGATAATTGGCAATACAATGAGCTTGTTCATTGTATTGTTAAGTACCTTTTTATGGTAGAATAGCCTTTCATTTCTGAAATGAAATAAACAAAAGCTGCAAAGCAGCGACTGACAGCTCGCTGGCAGGTTTATGAATGTAAGAAATGAAAGGCTGAACTGTTACGACAAAAATTCTGATTTAAGGTAAAAACATGGATTGTAAGTGGATATATGGAGAATATAAGCAAAATAAAAACAGAGATTTATAGGGAACTTGTTGAAAAAATGATTGATGGAGGGGAGTGCAGTGATGAAGAATTATATGAATTGATAGAGGAACGGGTATTTGAAAAAAGCCATAGTACATACATATCACAGAATAATAAGGAAATACTTGTCAGAGGAATTTTTAATTCAATACGCGGAATGGATGTACTTCAGGAACTTGTAGATAATCCTGATATTACTGAGATTATGGTGAACGGCTGCGATAATATTTTTATTGAAAAGAATGGCAGGATAAGCAGGTATCCGGAAAAGTTTGTAGATGTTAATAAACTTGAAGATGTTATCCAGCAGATAGTATCAAAGGTAAACAGGGTTGTGAATGAGACAAGTCCTATTGTAGATTTCAGGCTTGTTGACGGTTCAAGAGTGAATGTTGTACTGCCGCCTGTAAGCCTTAGCGGACCTGTTGTAACTATAAGAAAATTTCCGGAGAGTCCAATGACAATGGAGAAGCTTATAGAGATAGGTTCACTTACAAAAGATGCAGCGAGCTTTTTGGAAAAGCTTGTGAAAGCGGGATACAACATTTTTATAAGTGGAGGAACAGGCAGTGGCAAAACAACATTTTTAAATGCACTGTCAGATTATATTCCAAAAGATGAAAGGATAATCACGATAGAAGATGCGGCAGAGCTTCAGATAAGAAATATACAAAATCTTGTAAGGCTGGAAGTAAGAAATGCAAATGTTGAAGGCAAAAATGCGGTAACAATAAGAGATCTCTTAAAGTCATCGTTGAGGATGCGGCCTGATAGAATAATCTTGGGCGAGATAAGAGATGCTGCGGCATGTGAGTTGCTAAACATAATGAACACCGGTCATGACGGAAGTCTTTGCACCGGTCATGCAAACAGTTCAAAGGATATGCTTTCAAGAATGGAAACATTGGTATTGTCAGGAATGGATATACCGGTGATGGCAATAAGAAATCAAATAGCATCTGCACTTGACATAATAATCCATCTTGGGAGGATTCGTGATAAGACCAGAAAGGTTTTAGAGATAGCAGAGATTGTTGGTATGGAGGGGGACAGGATAAAGCTTCAGACTTTATTTGAGTTCGTTGAGGAAGGTGAGGATAAAGACGGGAGGGTGAAAGGAAGTTTATGCAGGAGAGAAAAGGGGCTTATCCACACGGAAAAGCTTCAAAGAGCCGGGATAGAGTTATAAATTTATTCAAATCAGATAAAACAAAGTTGATAAAATACTTTTTTTGTGGATTTGGAAAGATGTTTTTGGTATCAATGTTATTTTACAAGTCAGTTATCATATGTTTATTCATATCTGTTATATATGGGTGGCTTAATATAAAAGTTGAAATAAAAAGAAATAATGAACACTGGAAATGGAATGTAAATCTTGAATTTAAGGAAATGATGTTGAGTGTGTCGGCTGCTCTTTCAGCGGGTTATTCTATTGAAAATTCCATAAGGGAGTCAAGAAAAGACATAGAATTATTGTATGGGAAAAAATCGCTGCTTTTGCCTGAGGTAGACAGAATGATTTTATCCGTAGAAAACAGTATTCCTATGGAAAAGGCAATATCGGAGTTTGCATCAGGGTGTGATGTTGAGGATATAAAGTGCTTTTCGGATATATTTTGTATTGCACAGAAAACAGGTGGAAATATGGTTGAAATAGTTAAATCTACGGCAGATAAGATAAGCAGTAAGATAGAAGTCAATAGGGAGATAAAAACAATGATAGCGGCAAAAAAGATGGAAAGCAGGATAATGAATGTAGTACCGCTTTTGATAATCGTATATTTCTGGATAACCTCACCAGGTTTTTTGGATTGTCTTTATACGGTGGGCGGGCATATTTTTATGACAATATTGTTTTTGATATACATATTCGGCTGTATGCTCAGCAATAAGATAGCAAATATAAAAATTTAATGCTATCAGGGAAATGGCAGAGTGGATTGTGAATATCCGCCTGGCTGTAGATGGCAGGCTGCATCATTGATTAGGACAAGATGTAAATCTACAAATAAGAAGGAGGGGTATGTTGAGGGATATTATTTTATTTGGTGTTAGTGTCGGAGTATTATGTTTATATTTTGCATTTCTGCTTTATGAATGGTTTTTAAATAAAAAGAAAATGCGGGCTGAAACTGATAAAACATATAATTTTATACTACCGGCGGCAAAAAGGATTTTAAGTATTTTGCAGAATAGACTTTATATGGAGTTAAAGGAAGAAACCTTAAAAAGATACAGAAAATTGTATGTTGGAAAAAGTGATGATGATATAAAACGGGATTATTACATAAAACATATATCGGTATTTTTATATATGCTTGGAATATGTCAGGTATTGTTTTTTGTGACGTTGTTATCATGTCAGAATGACCGGGAACTGGTTTGCGGTTATTATATTGAGAAAAATGACATTGGTGGCGAACAAAAAGAGATAAAGGTAGAGACAAAAATAGGTGGGTTAGAAAAAGAATTAGATATAACATTACCAGAGAGAAAATATAGTGACGAGGAAATTAAGATACAGTCAGAAAAGGTAAAAAAATATATTTATGCACATTATCTTGGAAAAAATAAATCCTCTGATAAAGTCTGTAAAAATCTGTATCTTATGAAAAAAGTTAAAGGAAGTATGTTTGTGGTGTCGTGGTTTTCTGATGATGAGAAAATTATATCGGAACAGGGAAAAGTATATGGCAGCAGGATAAGTAAGCCGCAGCAGGTCGGACTTACGGCTGTTATAAAATATGAGGCATTCAAGGAAAAATTAAGGTTTAATGTTATTGTAACTCCAGTAAAAAAAGGAAACGAGCAAAGTATATGGGACGAGTTGGATAAACTTCTTTCAGATGCTATGGAAAAAACAAAAAGTCTGAGATATTTTAAACTTCCTGAAAAAGTCGCAGGGAAAAAAATCAAATATGGCATAAATAGATATGAGCCTTTGTGGAAACTTACGGCAATTATGGCAGTTATGTTTATTATTGTTCCATATTTACTTGAAAGCATGACAAAAAGTAAAGTGTCAGACAGGGAAAAGCAGTTAAAACTTGCATATCCTGAGATGATAGAAAAGTTTGTATTGCTGGTAAATGCAGGATTACCGGTAAAAAATGCGTGGATTCGTATAACGGAAACAGAGGGTGAGAAATCAAAAGCTAATAATTATACTGATAAAAATTATTTGAGTAAGAATTATCGGGATAATTATTATCTTATAGAAGAAATGCTTCTGACAAGAAGGCAGATGGAAAATGGACTTAGTGAAGAAAAGGCATATGAGCTGTTTGGGAGGAGGATAGGACTTTTAAGCTATATGAAGTTTTGCACATTACTTGTGCAAAATATGAAAAAAGGAACCGCAGACCTGATAAGGATTTTGGAGTATGAATCCGCAGATGTATTTAACGAGAGAAAGGAGAATGTCAAAATACTTGGAGAGGAAGCAGGAACAAAGCTTCTTCTTCCCATGATGATAATGATGGTGATAATATTTGCAATAATAATGTACGCTGCTTTTGCAGGTATGTAATGTACTCTCAAAATCTTCTGGACGAAGAATTTAGAGATGAAGTTTTGATATACAATGACATTTTCAAAGTGCGTACACGGTATGTACGACGAGAAAATTGAAACAATAAATCGGAAATCTAGTGTAGTGTATCATTGATTTTCAGCTAAATAACGCAGGGTAAATTTTCATTCCTCCGCCTTGCAGAATGAAAATTTATGCAAGTTATTTGGCGAAATGTCATTGATACAGTACACTGGCCGAAATGCTCGTTTTGAGGAGATACCGAGAGTACATTGTAGAGAAAGAGAGGGAAAAATTATGATAAGAAAGAACGATTTAAGAGATTTGATTTATGAGGAAGATGGAATAGGTGTCGTTGAGATTATTCTTATTCTTGTAGTGCTTATAATGCTGGTGGTTATATTTAGAAAACAGATAACAGGTATTGTAAGCAGTGCATTTTCAAATATAAATGAGGATTCGGAAACGATAAATGAAGATATTGAACTTGATGAATAAGAAAAAATTAACAGCACAGGGAAGCATAACCGTTTTTATGACCTTTATTTTTATGATTATATTAAGTCTCATACTTGATATATTTGAAAATACAAGAATCATATCTTCAACAGGCTATATGAAAAATGCATCGCTTAGTGCAGAAAAGACCTTGTTTGGTGATTACAATCTGGAACTTTATAAGGAGTATGGCTTGTTTGGATATGGTGGTTATAATGGGATTGATTACGATGATATGTGTCAGGAATTTAGGGAAATTGTTAAAAAAAATCTTTGCGTAAAGCCGGAAAATGCGTTATTGACATATACGGACATATATAAAATAAAAAATATAACTGTAAAGACTGAAAAAAGTCAGGGATTTAAAGATGGTGATAATTGGGACAGGCAGATAAAGGCGTGTCTTGTGAGCGATACTGTCGATGAAATTGCAGACAAGATAAAAAATAAACATTCTGAGGATGGTACATATGATGAAAAGGAAGTTTATAAAAAACTTGATGATGCAGACAGTTATGAAACGGGAAAATATAAGGAAAAATATGCTGATAAGAATGAAAAGGGGAGTGAGGAAAAGCAAGGAAAAACAGAGATTGAAAATTCGGATAAAGATGGAAATAAATCTGAGAAAAACGATAAAACAGAAGCCAAAAAGGATAAAGCTGATGAAAAAAGAAATGACATGGAAGATGCGGATATTGGAAACCCATTAGAAATGTTTAAGGAACTAGTACAGAATGGTTATCTTTCGCTGGTGTGTGATATTTCTGAAGTTTCAAATGAGAACATAGAAAAAGCACTTGTAGAAGATGGTTATGTCAGTGAAGAAAAAAAAGTTAAAGAAAATGTCTTATCGGAAAGCAGTAAAAAGAATAAAGCTGGAAAAAATGTTTTATTGGAAGGCAGTGAAACAAATAAAGTCAGAAAAAATGTTTTATTGAAAGGCGGTGGAGAGAATAAAGCTAGAAAAAATGTTTTATCGGAAGATAGAGAGAAGAAAATTTCAAAATCAAAAAAACATGAGAAAACAGAGGATTATGAGAGTGCCGGTTCATTTTTAAAAAATATATTCTCAAACACTGATATGCAGGATACTGACTTTAAGGCTATAGGAAGCTGTGGAACAAATAAATTGTCAGAGATGATTTATGCGGAAAAGAAACTTACATCTTATGCAAAGAGTTCTGCAAGTGCAGTTGATTATGGTATGGAATATCTGATATGCGGAAAAGAAAACGAAAGGGATAATCTGACTGGAGTTATAAATAGGATAATTTCTATGCGTATGCTTATAAATTTTGCAATCATTTCAAAAGATGAAGTGATAAAAGCAAAAGCACTTGCCACAGCGACTGCAATAGCAGGAATAACAGGAATAGAGCCGGTCATAAAAGGGGTTCAGTATGCAATAATTGCAATCTTAGCGTTTGAGGAGTCATGTATAGATACAGCAGCACTTCTTGACGGTAAAAAAATTCCACTGTTAAAAAATACAACTGATATAAAAATAAAATATGAAGAAATATGTACCGTATCAGGCAGTTTTTTTAGAGAGAAAGCACGGCAGTATCAAGAAAGTGATGGAAAGATAACAGCAAATTTTATAGATTACAGGGAATATCTTTTTGCATTTCTTGCGGTGGTTCCGGAAGAAAAAATAAAAAGCAGACTATTTGATATTATCCAACATGATTTGAGAACAAGATATAATGAGAGTTTTCGCATCCATGATTGTATAGTAGCAGCGGATTACAATATTACATATAGTATGAAATTTGCATTTCCGTTTTTATGGAATATGTATGGAAAGGATTTGAAGTATAAAAAATTTAGAAGGCAGGTGAGCGTTAGTTACAGATATGGATAAAAATATAAAAGCATCAATTACGGTTGAAGCATCATTTTGTGTTCCTATATTTTTTCTGGTGTTGTTTTCATTGTTGTATGAATTTAATATTCTATTTGGAATAAATGAAAATTATGCAAAATTGTATGATGCGGCAGACAGATATGCGATATACAGTCATGATACCAATGAAAATAATTCGGACAAATCTGAATATTCATATGAAAAAATCAGAATGCTTACAGATAATATAGCTTCGTTTTTAAATGGTAAAAATATAATAAGCTGGACAGATAAAGGCGGATATAAGGTCTGTTATATGAAATACAAAAAGAAAGTTCCATTTGGAATGGCAGGGTTTGGACAGAACTTTTACCACCAGATGGTTGTGAGTGAGTATGCTGGAAAAAGTATGCTGACTGATGAAACGGCAGGGGATGAAGATGTTTATATAACGGAGACAGGCAAAGTCTATCATACACATTCTGACTGCACATATTTAAAACCGAGTGTAAAGAGAGTTTTTGCAGATAAAATTGACGGAATGAGAAATCTTTCAGGAGGGAAATACAAAAGATGTGAGCATTGTTTAAAATACTCTAAAACTGTAGGGATTTATATTTACATAACAGATTATGGAGACCGGTATCATATGTCAGGACATTGTTCAGGAATAAAAAGAAATATAAAAAAGGTAAAAAAATCAAAAGTAGGAGGAATGTTAGAGTGCAATAAATGTATGGAAAGGGGATAGATATATGGCAGTAACGATATTACTTGGATTATGTCTTGCTATATGTATGATAACGGATATTATAAAAAGAACGGTTGATATAAGAGTGCTGATATTATTTTTTTGTATGCTTATGATTTGTGGATTTATTGAAAAAAACATCAGTATTCATAATATTACAACAGGTTTGTTTGCGGCTGCTTTATTTGCGGCATTATCTTTTGTTTCAAAAGGAGCAATCGGCATGGGAGATGCCTTACTGTATTCATGTATTGTGTGTTTTGTGGGCATGGAAAAAGCTTTTTACATTATTTTTATGTCGGTGATGTTTGCGTTTTTTGCTGCATTATATCTTGTGATAGTTAAAAGAAAAGAAAAAAAATATGAAATACCGCTGGTACCGTTTATTTTTATGGCATATGTAAGCAGCTTTATGGTTTGACAGGGGGAGGGTTATTGGAAAAGATTGATTATAATAATAAAAATATGAGAAGTTATAAAAAATGTAAAGATGCAAATCAGAAAGAAGATACATCTGTTGAATATGAGGAGGTAGGCAAAAAAAGAAAAATGGTTAAAAAATATGATATATCAGGTAATTACACGGTTGAAGCTGCTTTTATTGTTCCAATGATACTGGGTATTGTCTTTGCAATCATGTATATGCTCTTTTTTCTGCATGATAAAGTGGTTTTGCAGGAAAATCTAAGGACAGTAGTGTTGAGTGCTGCACAGAATGAAAATGTATCTGGCAGGAATGTAGTTACTGACAATTTAGCAGAAAAGATTGAGAAAGGTGCTGAGAGTTCGTTAGGAAAAAAAGGAAATACCGTAACAGGCTATAAAGAACAGGTATCAAAAAATTTAATAGTCCTAAAAGTCAAAAATGCGGATTGCAATGTTGGTATTAAGTATGTGACAGCTAAGGCAAATGCTGTTGCGAATATGAATATTCCCGTTATAGCTTACTTTATGAAAAAGAAAAACAAAATCTGCTTAAAAACAAGATGCTTGAAATTGAAACCGGAAAGTATGCTTTGGAGAAAAAATACTAAGCAGTAAAAAGCTGCAAATGGCTTTTGGAGGTGAAAATAGAAATTATGGTTAAATATGAAAAAAAAGATGGTGCATTTGGTTCATATATTGTGTATGAGATTGATGATGTGGACAGTGAAACAGCAGAAAATGAAACGATAGAACTGAAAATGCTTAAAAATAACAAGATACCGGGAGTGCTTACATATGACATTAGATATATGGATGATAAATTTTGTCTGTATTATGATATAAAAGATATGATTTCCATGAAAGATGCGATAAATATAAAAAGTGTTGGGTATAATGAGCTGTGTCGTATATATACTGCGGTTATACAGATTGCAAAAAGTTGTAAAAAATATCTTATATCATTTGATTCAATTATGTTTAAAATGGAGCTTATATATACTAAAAGAAAGTTTAGGGAGTTTGCTTTCTGTATTTTTCCGGACCATGATATATCATATAGAAAACAGTTGAAAGATATGACGGAAGAACTTATGAGGGCAGTAGAGCATGAGGACAGGGAGGGGGCGGAATTTATTTATGAATTATATGAAATTGTTTCAACAGATAGTTTTTTTATTGGTGACATTGAGGAGTTTGTAGATGAAAAAAAGAAAATTCATGATTTAAAGAATAGTGAGATATGTGAAGACAAAATATCTGTGGAAGATAAAGGCAGAAGAATACAGTCGGAGCAGACGAAAAAGGAACTTTCCGGTGAGTGCCGGAGAGAAAGAAATAACTGTAATGATAAAATTTATCAATCTGATATAATCGGTGTGGAGGAAAAAGTCTGTAAAGTTAATAAAACAGGTTTGTACAGAAAAGATTATAGCGATGGCAAAGTCCGTAAGGCAGGAAAAAGCCCTAAATATAGTAAGATTTTTAAAAATAGAAAGTCTTATCAAGACGGTGAAATCTGCATGACGGGCAAAGATTATCAAGTTGGCGAAGTCTGTCGGGATAGAAGTAAAAAATTTACGCTGGTGAGAGGAAATATAAAAGATGTGCTGGTGAGGGAGTTCGTTCCAAGAGCCATAGATATAAAGAAGTCTGTTTCATTTGGCTGTGGAATGGAGGAGTGTGTGCATATAGGCAGAAGTGTAAAAAATGAGGTTGTATTTCCACATAATTATATCAGCAGGATACACGCAGTACTTGAGGCAGATGAAAATTTTTTGTATGTTACCGATAAAGGTTCTTTAAACGGGACTTTTATAAATGGCAAAAAAATTGCCGCAAATGTAAAAACAAAGTGTAGTGTCAGGGATGAGATTACATTTGCGGATATATGTTTTATTGTTGTTTGAGTACACCAGGGTTCTGGAGCTAAAAGACATTTTGAAATCAACTGATGCCGTGTATTGTTCCATTGCTGTCTGATTTTGTCACTTGCATAATACTACTTAAAAACAATAGATTTGTTGATATATTCTGTTTTAACTACAATATACGGATAACTCTTGGCTTTAGAAGTTGATTTTTGCTTAGGACCATATAATTCCGTGTCAAATACGATATAGTTATCTGAAAGATAAAGTTCATTGACGGTAATGCTGAAATCAGGTGAAAGCTGTTTGCCGTAGCCTTTTACTATATAGAGTTCTCCCTCACATGAAAAACTGAGTTCAAAGGCATTTTCTTTGCGTTCCCTTATCATTTTTCTGAGTTCCTGTGGGATTTCGCTACCGGTTACGACAGTGTAATCTATATCCCTAGTTTTTGGATAATCATCCTGTTTGCTGCATCCGCTAAACAAAAGAGTTGGTGATAATGCGGCTGATAGGAGAAAAATATAAACTTGAATTCGGTGAAATGAGTTTTTTTTTCGATTGAACATAGGGCTGCCTCACTTTATTATATTAGTAAAATATTATGAATAAAAAATGCTTTTTATGTATATTTTTAAGGAAATAAGGTACAAAGAACCGAAAAAATTATCAAAAAATCAGCGTCAGAAAGATAGTATATGTTGTAATTGCTTTCATTGATTTTTAGAGGACTGTGGTTTATAATAGTAAATATCAGACATCGTTGGCTGTGGAAGTAAAAGCAGGAGGATAGTAAATAGTATGAAAGAATTGAACAAGGTAGAGTTTAAAAAGGAAGTCGAGGATTATTTAAAAGTTTTATTTAGAAAATCTATCAATGAAGCTGATGATCAGCAGAAGTTTCAGGCTGTAGCATATGCAGTTAAGGATTTTATCGTAGATCAGTGGATGGCTACACACAGAACTTATGAGGAACAGGATGTTAAGACAGTTTATTATTTGTCAATGGAGTTCCTTACAGGTAGAGCTTTAGGAAATATTATCATTAACTTAAAAGGAAATCAGGCAATAAAAGATGCTATCGAAGAACTTGGTATGGATCTTGATGTGATCGAGGATCAGGAGCCGGATGCTGCACTTGGAAATGGTGGTCTTGGAAGACTTGCGGCTTGTTTCCTTGACTCGTTGTCAACACTTGGATATCCGGCATATGGATGTGGTATCCGTTATAAGTATGGAATGTTTAAGCAGGTTATTGAAAATGGTTATCAGCTTGAAAAGCCGGATGACTGGCTCAAATATGGAAATCCATTTGAAATTAAAAGACCTGAGTATGCAGTCGAGGTTAAGTTTGGCGGTTATGTTGCTATCCGCAAGGATGAGTGCGGCAGGGATAAGTTTGTTCAGGAGAATTATCAGTCAGTAAGAGCCGTTCCTTATGATCTTCCAATCGTTGGCTACAATAATAATGTTGTAAATACATTGAGAATTTGGGATGCAGAGCCTATTGATACATTCAATCTTGACTCATTTGATAAGGGGGATTATCAGAAAGCAGTTGAGCAGGAAAATCTTGCAAGAACTATCTGCGAGGTACTTTATCCAAATGATAACCATATGGCAGGTAAAGAGCTTAGATTAAAGCAGCAGTATTTCTTTGTATCTGCAAGTATTCAGCGTGCAGTTATGAAATATATGGAAAAGCATGATGATATTCGTAAAATTCATGAAAAAGTCGTATTCCAGTTAAATGATACACATCCTACAGTTACTGTTGCAGAGCTTATGCGTATCCTTATGGATGAGTATAATCTTTCATGGGATGAAGCATGGGATGTTACCACAAAGTCATGTGCATACACAAACCATACAATCATGTCAGAAGCACTTGAAAAATGGCCTTTAGAGCTGTTCTCAAGACTTCTTCCAAGAATTTATCAGATTATTGAAGAAATAAACAGAAGATTTGTACTTCAGATTCAGGCTGCATATCCTGATGATAACAGCAAGGTTGAGAAAATGGCTATCATTTATGACGGTCAGGTTAAGATGGCACATCTTGCAATAGCAGCAGGTTTTTCTGTTAATGGTGTTGCTAAACTACATACTGAGATTCTTAAACATCAGGAACTTAAAGATTTCTATGAGATGATGCCTGAGAAGTTCAACAATAAGACAAATGGTATCACGCAGAGAAGATTTTTACTTCATGGAAATCCGTTGCTTGCACAGTGGATTACAGATAAGATTGGTGATGACTGGATTACAAATCTTAAACATATCAATGAACTTTCTGTTTATGCTGATGATGAACTCAGCCAGAAAGAGTTTATGAATATCAAGTATAAGAATAAAGTAAGACTCGCAAAATATATCAAAGAGCATAATGGAATCGAAGTAGATCCTCGTTCTATCTTTGATGTGCAGGTAAAGCGTTTACATGAGTATAAGCGTCAGCTTTTAAATATTCTTCATGTAATGTACCTTTACAATAAATTAAAACAGAATCCGGGAATGGACTTCTATCCTAGAACATTTATATTCGGTGCAAAGGCATCGGCAGGATATATGAGAGCAAAATCAATTATTAAGCTGATCAACAGCGTTGGTGATGTTATCAATAATGATGCTTCAATCAATGGAAAGATTAAGGTTGTATTTATTGAGAACTACAGAGTATCAAATGCCGAGATTATCTTTGCGGCAGCAGATGTTTCAGAGCAGATTTCAACAGCAAGTAAAGAAGCATCAGGAACAGGAAACATGAAGTTTATGTTAAACGGTGCACTCACACTTGGTACGATGGATGGTGCAAATGTTGAGATAGTTGACGAAGTTGGCGAGGAAAATGCATTTATCTTCGGTCTTTCATCAGATGAGGTAATCGCATATGAGCACAACGGACAGTACAATCCAAGAGATATATACAATTCGGATGCAGACATCCGTGCCGTTCTTACACAGCTTGTAGACGGGACATACTCACAGGGCAATTTTGAAGAGTTTAGAGATATTTACAATTCACTTCTTGACGGACAGGGCGGCAGACCTGATATGTACTTTATCCTTAAAGATTTCAGATCATATGCAGAAGCTCAGGAAAGAGTTGAAGCAGCTTACAAGGATGAGAAGAAGTGGGCTCGTTCAGCTATGTTAAATACAGCAAAGAGCGGTAAATTCTCATCAGATAGAACTATTGAGGAGTATGCAAAAGAAATCTGGCATCTTGACAAAGTTAAAGTTGAGGTTACGGACGCTGACTAATTGTGAGTCTATATGAGTGCCGGCTGGTTCATTATAATGTGTAATAGCAAATTATTATAGAATGAGCAAGCCCTGATATTACCGATTATATTTTTATAGCTGAACTGTTACACTCTAAATTGCATATATTAAGGGTTTTAGTAAAGACTTCAAAATGTGCAAAAGAGAATGTTACAAATCATCCCCCGTTTTACTGCGATAGCAGTAACGGGGGATTTTTTTAAATGCATAGGAAAAAGCACATAATGTAGAGTGATGTCATTTTTAAATGTATATGAAAAAGCATATAATGTAGAGTGATGCTGTTTTTAAATGTATAGAAAAATGCAAATAACATAGTGTGATGCCGTTTTTTAAATTTTAACATTAGCTGCCGGCTAAACAAAATAACCGGATTTTACAGGACTACAGTGTAATTAATTTTATGTTTTTTGACCGAATAGCTTCATTGTGGTAAAATTATCCATGTTGCATACAATAAATGCATGAAAGTGCACAAAATGCATGAAAGTGCATATTGCAGATTAGTAGGGAAAGGAAAATTTTATGAAAACAAAACAAATTATCAGCATCGTGATTACCGGAGTTGTGATAATAGCGGTTGGAATCACAGGTGTTGCATCAAATGTGATAGGTTCAAAACTTATTAAGCAAAACAAAACAGAAACAAGCAGTATAGTGAAAGATATGTTTTCGTCAGTTTCGGGAGATTCAAATATAGAGCTTCCGAATAAAGATTTTGTCGGTGTCATAAATATTGAGGGGGAAATCGGAGCTTCTTCATCTAACAGTCTTACATCAGACAGCACATACAATCATGACTTTTATTTAAAATATATTGAAAAGATGGAAAAGTCAGATAAAAATAAGGGAATACTTCTTTATGTTGACAGTCCGGGAGGAGCTGTTTATGAGAGTGATGAGATGTATCTTAAACTTATGGAATATAAAGAAAAGACAAAAAGACCGATATGGGCATATTTTGCATCACAGGCTTGCTCAGGCGGATATTATATCTCAATGGCGGCAGATAAGATTTATGCAAACAGGAATTGCTGGACGGGTTCTATCGGCGTTATAGTTTCACTTACAAATTGCAAGAAACTTTATGACAAACTTGGTATAAAAGAGATTGATATAACAAGCGGAAAAAATAAAGCTATGGGTTCACAGGGGCTTGAGCTTACAAAAGAACAGAGAGGTATCTTACAGTCACTTGTAGATGAAGCTTATGATCAATTTGTTGGTATTGTTGCAGATGGCAGAAAGATGGATAAGTCGGCAGTAAAGAAAATAGCAGATGGTCGTATCTATTCAGCAAAGCAGGCAAAGGAAATAAATCTCGTGGATGAGGTTGGCTCTCTCAAAGACGAAAAGAAAGCATTTGCAAAAGAAGCAGGATTTTCGGAGGACATAACTTATTATACACCTGAAAAGGATTCATTATCAGGAATGTTTAGCAGTATATTTGGTGCAGTAAAAGACATTGTTCCTAAGTCAGATATTGATCTTGCAGAGGACATTGTTCAAAACAATGGAAATGGGGTGCTTAAATATTATGCAAAATAGACCGGATAATCGTATATATGCAGGCTTTTTTGTTCGTCTTGCAGCATATATAGTTGATACTGTAATTGTCTGGGCGGCTATGCTTATCGTCAGGATTCCAGTATGGGTCACAACGATTTCAAGCCCCGATAACTTTTTGGTAAAAGATTTTATCTTTCAATATTCTATCAAAGATATATTGTTTTACATTATGCAGGCAGCATATTTTATCCTGCTAACATATTTCACGGGTTCAACACTTGGAAAGAAGCTCTTTCAGATAAGGGTGGTGAGTGCCGAGGATAGAAAAATGACATTTTTTGAAGTGACATTCAGAGAGACAGTAGGAAGATTTTTGTCTGCACTTATACTCTCGATAGGATATATCATGATTGCTATTGACAAGAAAAAAAGAGGACTTCACGATATTTTAAGTGATACAAATGTTGTATATTATCATGAGAAAAAGGTTTACACTCATGCGGATATACATTACAGAAACATGGTTGATGCAAATGTGCAGGCTGTGGCACAGCCACAGAATCCAAATTCACACGGAGAGGTAAATGCACAGTCACAAAGTCCAAATCCATATGGAGAGGTAAATGTGCAGCCACAGAACCAAAATCCATATGGAGAAGTAAATGGACAGCCACAGAACCAAAATCCATATGAAAAAGTAAATACGCAGCCACAAAATCAGGATAATAAATCTGTATATTCAAATGATACGGAAGATTTTGACAATACGGATAATGCTGAAGTATCATCGGTAAAAACGGTTCATCCACAGAATATGCCGGGTGGATATTTTGAGGACGCTGACGATAAAGATGGAAAATAAAATCAGGTAAAAGTTTTATTTTAATAGGTCCCCACCCACCACTTATTGGTCTATGCAATAGAAGTGGTGAGTGGGGACTTTTTTTCTAATTTCTAAATTCTGACAGTACTTTTAAAAGTTTGAAAATATCAACAGGCTTTGATAAATACTTGTTCATGCCGGCATTAAGACATTTTTCAATATCTTCTTTAAAGGCATTTGCAGTCATTGCTATGATAGGAATAGTATGAGCTTCGGAACTATTCATGTTTCTTATGGCGGTTGTTGCGTAAAGTCCGTTCATTACGGGCATTTGCATATCCATAAGTATCGCATCATAGGTATGCTTTTTAGAATTTTTAAGCATTTCAACACATATAGAACCGTCGGAGGCGTGTTCACAGGTTATGCCATGCATTTTCAAAAGTTCAGATATGACTTCGTAATTTAATTCATTGTCTTCCGCTATAAGCAGGTTCATTCCGGAGCAGATTTTTGAATAATATTCTATTGTCAAAGTTTCAGTGGCATTTTTTGAACGCTCCTTAAGATATGGAAGTTCCAATGTTACGGTAAAAGTAGTTCCTTTGCCGAGTTCGCTCTGAACATCTATGCTGCCGTTCATTATATCAGTAAGATATTTAACAATCGACAGACCAAGCCCATATCCGGGAACTTTATTTATTCTTGAATCAGTTTCACGCGTGAATTTTGAATACATATTTTCAATATATTCTTTTGACATACCGATGCCGGTGTCACTGACTTTAGCGATAAGCCGTATGTTTTTGCTGCCTGGTATTTCTTGTTGATACATTTCAAAAACAATACTTCCTCCGTCAGGAGTGTATTTTATGGCATTAGATAGTATATTTGTGTATATCTGCTTGATACGGAGTGGGTCGGCAAATAATTCACTATATAAAATATCATGTTTAAAACATTTGATGTCAAGGTCTTTACCAAGTTTTATCTGTTCCAATGATGGAGGAAATTCATCAAAAATTTCACAGATATTTATTTCCTTTGGTGTAATTTTCATCTGTCCGTTTTCTATTTTTGAAATATCGAGAACTTCATTGACAAGCTCTAATAAAAAGTTGCCTGAAAGTTTAATTTTTTCAAGACTGTATTTTACTTTGTCAGGTTCGGTTAAATGCGTTGCGGCAATATCTGTAAATCCCATAATTGCATTCATCGGTGTTCTTATGTCGTGTGCTATCTGTGATATAAATTCTGTTTTTGCAACATTTGCTTTGTTTGCTTCTTCAGCTATTGAAATCCAGCTTTGTTCACGGCGTTTGCTCGCACTTATTATCTGTGTGACATATAAAACATCTGTTACGGTATTTGCTTCGTTTCGTTTTCTTACTATAAATCTTGCAGTGTGCCAGTTATTGTCAGTAGTCAGGTACTCTGTTGCTATGGTTTCCTCATTTTCAAGGCGTTTTGCAAGTGTCGATATATCAAAGAACTGCAGCAGTCTGTCTTTGTATTCGGGAACAATAAATTCATTGCACAATTTGTTCATTTCATAGGATGCACAGCCTGTTTTTCCTGCAAGTCTATGGGAGCCGCTTTTTCCGGATATTTCTTTAAATGTATCTTTTTCCAAGTCTATAAGAAAAATTGTATAATATATCTGGCTTAGTGCAGATATAACTTCATTTTTAAGATTGGCTTCTGCAAGTGCCTGTTCAAGTTCAAACTGTTTTTTCTGCTCAATCGCCACAATGTCATCAATATGTCTGAAACCGAGTAAGAGTTTGTAGTCTGAAACAGTTAGTGAAATTCGTACAATGACAGTTTCAAAATACTGTTGTCTTAAAAGATTTGGTACGCTTCGATACCTGAATACCAATCGTTCTTTGTTTTTTAGCTCATTTTTAAGATTTTGTATATCCATTGTTTTCTTAAAGAAATCAATACTTTCAGATGCTATATATTTTTCAGCGTAAATTTTAATTGTTTCAGTATAGTCGAGCGGTTTTGGATTTTCAACCGGAATGAAATTAGCGGCATTTGCAATTCTGTCAAGCTTGAGCAGTTCCAGAGTGTTTTTTTCAAGATCGACATAATACACGGAGGTATAGTCACGGCATAAAACATCAAGAAACTGTTTTTCTTTTTCAAGCTCAGATTTATTTTCATTTATAATGTCCTGACGCTGCATAAGGAGAAAATCCTTATCTATATTTTGCCATATACTGCCAAGATGCATACCTATCGTACGCATAAGCATCAGGTGGAAAGGCGAAATTGGAAAGGAAGGTGCATCAAGTCTGATATATCCGAGAAGGTTTCCGGCATATGATATAGGAAATGCAATAACAGAATTTATACCGGCATTAAGAAGTTTATTATTCTCATCAGTCATGGCAGTAGGACTGTCCTTAATATCTGTTTCGATGATTATCTGACGCTTGGACAAACGGCTGTGCCAGTCAGGGATTGTTTCTGCCGAAAATATGTCAGGCAGAGTATCAGATAAATGATAGCCGTTTTTCAAATACTTAAATTTAAGTTCATATATATTTTTGTTAAATAATTCAAAAATAAAAGCTGCACTGCTGTTTGTAACAGTGCAAAGCTGTTTGAAAATTGACTCTAAGAATGTTGCTCTGCTTTTGTCTGGTGTAAGATTTTCTAAGTTAATCAATTCATTGATTATCGAATCGTAAGTACTTTGAAAATTATTATTTTCGTTGTTATTATAAATATTTTCCATGTATGTGCTCATATATATTCTCCTTCATCCCCTCAATATATGTTTATTGTGTCATTGATATTCAATATATAAATTACAGATTGTCGTGTATTTAAATGTAAGTCAGTGATATAGTATGCCGGTGTTGTTTAAAAGTATTAAGTTAATTGTAGCATTAAAACAGATAAAGTAAAAGTGCTGAGTTCGGTGTTGTAGTGGTGCATGGATATTTGGTGGTTGACATTTTTGGTGGTTGACATTTGCAATTAACGGTGTTATTATTTCACATACGCAATATATAACAATGTTAAGTTTTGAAAAGGTTATATATTATGCAGTACATTATATTAAATATGATAAGTTTTTAAATGATATTTTTTGCTGCCAACTGATTACATTACAGGTGTAAACATTATTATTTTTTTGATGAGGTGAGATGATGAATGATAAATTTGAGGAACTTTTTAAGGCTATGCATCAGTTTCATAAACTGAGGATTGGTGAGATGATGCCAAATGTCAGCGGTGCTGATTTTTGGGCGATGAACAATATTGTAAATAAGAGCGAAGATGGAAAGATAACTATTTCTGAACTTGCTAAAAAGACAAATGTACTTCCATCTGCAATATCGAGAACTATCAGAGGTCTTGAGGACAAAGGATATGTCGAAAGGACAATAAATAAAAATGACAGGAGAAATACTTATGTTGAGATGACTGACAGGGGAATAGAAGTTATGCAGGAAGTAAAAGAAACTATGCATAATTTCGGAGAAGCAGTTTTATCAAAACTTGATGAGGATGAACTTTCACAACTCGTAGCATATCTGAATAACATATATGATATTGCGAAAAAGGAGATTGAAATTAGAAAGATTAAGAAATAGATATGATGCGAAACTGATTGCAGGCTGTGAAGATTGTGTGGATATAGCAAAGAATACCGCCGGCACGCTTGCGCTATGTTGTCACTCGTAGCAGTACATAAGTCAGTAAAAGACATTGACTAAGTGCTGACGGTGACAAAAATGTCGGCTAACATTCTTTGTTATATCTCCACAATCAATTTAAAATTATGACAGTTTCACAAATGTCTATAAGAATTAAAAGATAGAAAGTAAAGAAAGGATAGAACAATGGGTAAAATTTTTAAAAATATGCTTCCTTACCGGAAAGCGGTTATTATTATCATTGCTTTGCTGTTTGTGCAGGCGTGGTGTGATCTGTCGCTTCCGTCTTACACATCGGATATTATCGATGTGGGTATTCAGAACAGCGGTGTTGAACATATTGTGCCTGAGAAACTTACAAAGAGTGAGTTTAAAACGGCACAGTTTATCATGACGGATGATGAAGCTGATTTGTGGAAAGGTCTGTATAAAGCGGATGGAGAGTTTTATAAACTTAAGGATAAGTCATCTAAGGAGCTTGATGAAGCGGATGAAAAACTTAATTTGCCGCTTATCATGAATTATCAGATGAGCACTTTAGAGGTAAGCAGCTTCAAAAAGACGATTGCAAATCAGATGGGAAAGAAAGAGTCTGAACTTGAAAATGTAAGTGTCGAGCAGCTTGGCGAGTCACTCGGTGTGAAACTTAAGAGTTTCAAACAGGAAAAAGAGGATGATGACGGAAACAAAGTCAAGGTTGACTGTGTTGACGCAAGACCGTTTTTTGCCGGAATGATGCAGAGTGGCAAGATGGATAAAAAGAGCATTTTGTCTATGAGGGATAAGATGAGTGATACTATATATGCAATGGGAAGTTCTCTTGTTAAATCAATGGGTGTTGCCTATGCGGTTTCCTGTGATAAGGCGGCAGGCATTGATGTTGACCATATCCAGAAATCATATCTTTTGTTTGCGGGACTAAAAATGCTTGGAATGGCACTTCTTATGGGTGTGGTGACAGTGATCGTCGGTTTCTTTGCTTCGAGAGTCGGAGCAGGAATCGGTATGACACTCAGGGAAAAAGTATTTAAAAATGTTGTCGGATTTTCAAATGCCGAGATGGATAAGTTCTCAACTGCATCACTTATCACGAGAAGTACAAATGACATCCAGCAGATACAGATGGTATCGGTAATGCTCTTAAGGATGGTTGCATATGCACCTATTCTTGGAATCGGCGGTGTGTTAAAAGTTGTGCAGACGGGAGCAGGCATGGGATGGATAATCGTGCTTGCGATAGCTGTGATACTCGGATATGTCATGGTACTTATGTCTGCCGCTATGCCTAAGTTCAAACTTATGCAGAAGCTGGTCGATAATATCAACCTTGTTTCAAGAGAAATTCTTACCGGACTTTCAGTTATCCGTGCATTTGGCAGGGAGAAAAAAGAAGAAGAAAGATTTGACGAGGCAAATAAAGACCTCACAAAGACAATGCTTTTTACAAACAGGGTTATGACATTTATGATGCCGGGCATGATGATGATAATGAATATTCTTACAGTCGGCATTGTGTGGTTTGGTGCTAAAAAGATTGACGGTGGAAATATGCAGGTCGGAGCTATGACTGCATTTATAACATATGCGATGATGATAGTCATGTCATTCCTTATGCTTACGATGATGTCGATAATGCTCCCTCGTGCGGCTGTCGCAGCAGAGCGTATTGACGAGGTTGTCCGCACAGAATCTTCTATTAAAGATGCTGACGATCCGGAAAAACTTACAAGCCATGACGGTGTAATATCATTTGAGCATGTAAACTTTAAATATCCGGGAGCAGAGGAAGATGTACTTCACGATATTGATTTTGTGGCAAGACCGGGGGAGACAACTGCTATCATAGGCAGTACGGGATGCGGCAAATCAACATTGGTAAATCTTATTCCGAGATTATACGATGTTTCGGATGGAAGGATATTGCTTGACGGAAAAGATATAAGAAATATTTCAATGTCAGATCTCAGGGAAGAAATCGGTTTTGTACCTCAGAAAGGAGTTCTTTTCTCAGGAACTATAGCTTCAAATCTCCGCTTTGGAAATGATGATGCAACTGATGATGAGATAAAGAAAGCCGCCAGGATAGCACAGGCGACAGAGTTTATCGAGGCGAAAGATGATAAATACGAAAGCTCAATATCACAGGGTGGAAGTAATGTATCAGGAGGTCAGAAACAGCGTCTTGCGATAGCGAGAGCGATAGCCAAAAATCCAAAGATATTTATATTTGATGACAGTTTTTCGGCACTTGATTTAAAGACGGATGCAGCACTTAGAAAAGCGTTATCTGAAAATGTAAAGGACAGCACGGTTATCATTGTTGCACAGAGAATAAGCACAATATTACACGCAGAGCAGATACTTGTTCTCGATGACGGAAAAGTAGTCGGAAAGGGAACGCATGAACAGCTTCTTAAAAACTGTGATGTGTATCGTGAGATTGCAAAATCCCAGTTGTCCGCTAAAGAACTTGGCATGGATGAAAGTGAGGTGTCAGACAATGAGTAATGAGGAACAATTTAAAAAGCCACAGCCACGCAGGAGAGGGCCTATGGGCAGAGGTATGCAGCCGGGCGAAAAGCCTAAGAATCTCAAAAAATCATTAAAAACACTTGTAAAATATATCGCAAAATATAAGGCAGGCATATTTGTCGTAATGTTTTGTGCGGTGTGCTCAACCGTCTTTACCGTAGCAGGACCGAAGATATTAGGTAAAGCGACAACGGCATTATCTGAGGGTCTTATGGCAAAGATAAGCGGAACAGGAAGCATTGATTTTGATAAGATAGGACGCATACTTCTTATTGTGCTCGGTCTTTATCTTTGCAGTGCATTGTTTAGCTTTATTCAAGGCTGGATAATGACCGGCATCACGCAGAAAGTATGTTATAAACTTCGACAGGAAATATCAGAAAAGATAAACAGGATGCCGATGAAATATTTTGAGAGCCGCACTTACGGCGAGGTGTTATCACGAATTACAAATGATGTAGATACACTCGGACAGGGTCTTAACCAGAGCATAACAACGATAATCACATCCGTTGCAACACTTATCGGTGTCCTTGTAATGATGCTCAGTATCTCGCCGCTTATGACACTTATCGCACTTGTCATACTTCCTATATCACTTGCACTTATAAGTCTTGTGACAAAGAAATCACAAAAATTTTTCCGTGCACAGCAGGAATATCTCGGTCACATAAACGGTCAGGTCGAGGAAGTTTACGGCGGTCATCTTGTAATAAAAGCATTTAACCGTGAAAAAGATACTATAGAGGAATTTGAAAAAACAAACAAAATTTTATATGACTCAGCATGGAAATCGCAGTTTCTTTCAGGAATGATGCAGCCTATAATGATGTTTGTCGGAAACTTAGGCTATGCGTCAGTTGCACTTGCAGGTGGGATGCTCGCAATAAAAAATGTAATTACGATAGGTGATATACAGGCATTTATCCAGTATGTAAAGAACTTCACACAGCCGATACAGCAGATAGCACAGGTAATAAACATGGTTCAGTCAATGTCTGCAGCATCGGAGAGAGTTTTTGAATTTCTTGACGAGGAGGAAGAACAGCAGATAGCAGAAAATCCTGCCGACATTTCAAAAGTAACAGGAGAGGTATCATTTGAAAATGTTCATTTCGGTTACAATCCTGAGCAGATAATCATTAACGATTTCAGTGCAAAGGTAAAACCGGGACAAAAGATAGCGATAGTAGGTCCTACCGGTGCAGGAAAGACAACTATGGTAAAACTTCTTATGCGTTTTTATGATGTAAACAGCGGTGCGATAAAATTAGACGGCAGAGATATAAAAGACTTTAACAGGCGTGAACTCCGTGACGCATTTGGAATGGTACTTCAGGACACATGGCTTTTTAAGGGAACGATAATGGAAAATATCCGTTACGGAAGACTTGATGCGACAGACGAGGAAGTAATCGCAGCGGCAAAAGCGGCGAGAGCACATCACTTTATTCAGACACTTCCGGGCGGTTACCAGATGGAACTTAACGAAGATGCAAGCAATGTGTCACAGGGACAGAAGCAGCTCCTTACGATAGCGAGAGCAATTCTTGCGGACAATAAGATACTTATCCTTGACGAAGCAACATCTTCGGTCGATACAAGAACCGAGATAGAGATACAGAAAGCTATGGATAATCTTATGAAAGGACGCACGAGTTTTGTCATTGCACACAGACTTTCAACAATTCGTGATGCCGACCTTATACTTGTTATGAAAGACGGAGATATAATAGAGCAGGGAAATCACGATGAGCTTCTTGCGGCAAACGGATTTTATGCAAATCTTTATAATTCACAGTTTGAAGATGTTGTGGCGTAGAGAAAGTTATACAATGGCATTTTGGCTGCAACATGATATTTTTTACAGTTTGAGGATGTTGTGAAATAGAGAAGTAATCATACAGTCATATGGCAATTATATTTTAAACAATAATTTTGAATAAAAAAAAGAAATCTGTTAAGAATATTAACAGATACTATCAGACACCTTGATGGCATTGAGGTGTCTGTTTTGTTTAAAAGTAATTGTTGCCGGTCGCACCGTAGGTGTGAACAATAACTAATGGAGGGATTGCCGTATGTATGATAAGAAAGAAAACAACTTTAAGAAAAAAGGGCTTTGCGTGTCATTATGTGCTGCACTTGTATGTAGTCTTGGAATAGGCGGGGTATATTACAAGATGAATAAAGCACCGCAGAGTGACGGGACAAAACTTTTTTCGGACTCATCGACAGGGACAAAATCAGCAGATACAAATGATAAAAAGGAAACATCGTCAGATAAAAAAGGCAATGCAGCAGACAAAAATACGGAAAATAAAACAGTAGCGGCAGGTTCGGGTGCTGTAAAAAACATCAAAAAGAAAAATATTAAAAGTGCAAGAGAAAAATTAAACGATGCAAAGGCAGAAATTAAATCGGACAAAAACAATAATGATACTGATGTAAAAAAAGCAGCAGCTAAAACGGATGATAAAAAGAAAAGTACAGATACAAAACAGCATGATGGCAACATAAAAAGGAATAGAAACACAGATAAGAATAAAACAGTAAGCACAATATCAAAGGATACTTCTCTTAAATTTGATGCAGAAAAGGGAATTATATGGCCTGTCGGAAGTGGCGAAAAGGACATAATCCTTAAATTTAGCAACAGCAATACGGTATATTTTAAGACGCTTGCACAGTACAAAGTAAATCCTGCCATCGTTATAGCGGCAAAAGCTGATGAAAAGGTAAAAGCTGCGGCAGCAGGTATTGTAAAAAGCATAAAGACAAGTGACGAAACAGGAACAACGGTAACCGTTGATATAGGAAACGGATATGAAGCTATATATGGTCAGCTTAAAAACTTAAATGTAAAGAACGATCAGAAGATTGCCAAAGGTGATATAGTAGGTCATATAGCAAAACCTACGAAATATTATACAGAAGAAGGAACAAATCTTTATTTTGAAGTTAAAGAAAACGGAAAGAGCGTAGATCCTTTGCTGCTTTTGAAATAGATGTTTTTTAGAAGACAATCGGATATTCGTAACCTGCTCTGTTACTTCCTTGATAGAGTTAAATATAATTGATAACTGTTGTTACTGTACTATATAGATGTGTCAGTGACAGCAGTTTTTCTTTTCATAAATACCAATATATGTTAATATAATGATGCAAGGGTCAAAAATAAATGGCAATGTATGTTTACATACAAATTTCCATTTATTGGCTTGACCCACCAAACACCGACAATAAAATTGGAGGTGTTTGCAGGATTGCGAGAATTGCATAGCAATGTAGCAATCCGTGGCATCAGCAAGGGTTTAAAAATATATGTCAATGTATGTTTTAGAACCTTACACTAAGTGATAAAGAAGTTGGTTGAAAAGATTGCACTTAAAGTGCGGAAAGAGAGGGAGTTATGCAATACAGATTAGTAGGAAATACAATGCCGGCAGTTGAGGTGCTTTTTGATTCACCGGGAGAGTCTATGTACACGCAGTCAGGTGGCATGGCATGGATGACCGATGGGATTCAGATGGACACAAACACGAAAGGTGGTCTTTTAAAAGGTGTTGGTCGTATGTTTGCGGGTGAATCAATGTTTATGGCAACATACACGGCAACTAAAGCGGGGTCGGAAATTGCATTTGCATCAACTGTTGCAGGTGAAGTTCTTCCTATAAATATTGGCGAGACAGGTGGATTTATCTGCCAGAAAGGGGCATTTCTTTGTGCTGAGCCTTCAGTAGAACTATCAGTTGCATTTACAAAGAGATTTTCATCAGGTTTCTTTGGCGGAGAGGGTTTTATACTCCAGGATATTACAGGAACAGGTATGGTATTTCTTGAAATTGACGGTGATAAAGTTATCAAAGAACTTGCACCGGGGGAGGTTTTAAAAGTTGACACGGGTAATGTGGTCGGATTTGAAAAGACTGTAAGCTATGAAATAGAGACAGTAAAAGGTCTTAAGAACATATTCCTTGGCGGAGAGGGACTTTTCCTGACAAGACTTGTAGGACCGGGAAAGGTTATACTCCAGACGCAGAACTTTAATGATTTTGCGGGAAGGGTTGCAAGCAGAATTCCGTCTAAGTAGTTTTTGCGGCGGCATTTATTTTGAAAATGTTAATTTGGGGCGGCATCGAACTGTGATTTTGCACAAGCTGTTTGGCAAAATGTAAATGATGTTTTATACTATGAAAAAAACTGTGGATTGTTATCTTTTAAGAATTTTTAATGGATAACCAGTCCACAGTTTTTAGTTTATGGGATTTGGCTATTATACAATAGTTGTTTTAATCAACGGTAGCCGGAATTTTACCCTCTATGATGGCTTTTACATCACCAATGCTCTTGTCTGTAAAAGTAGCTATCTGTTCAGGAGTGAGTCCGTTGTTATGCATATTTAGGACTATCTTGGTTTCAGCCGTGGCAATGCCGCGTTTTTCGCCCTGTGCTTCACCGATGGCAATGCCCCGTGCCTCGCCGATGGCAATGCCCCGTGCCTCGCCGATGGCAATACCATCTTCTTTTATACCCTGACTTAAATTGCACATAACATTCACATCCTCTCTTAAATTATTTTCAACAGGAATATCATATTCATTTCCTATTATATTTATTTTTTCGTTTACAGTTAAATCTTTTGAAAGCAACGCACTTAAAAGACGGTGCATTTCGTAAGTGTTATCGTGTGGCGGAAGACTGTTTGCAAGTCCTATCATGATAATATTCAGCAGTTCAAGGTTTCCATGCCAGTTGTGTCGGGCAATCAGGTCATCTTTTGTAAGATGAATATGGCTCATGCTGTTTTCAGGCATATTCATGCAAACCCAGATGGAATAGACCTGTTTAATATTATTATAGTCTGAATTTTCAAAATCACGCCCCTTTTGCGAGGAAATCATTCTGCTCACATAAAAGATTGCCCTGTTTAGAATATCGTACTTTTGGGGTTCCGATTTTTGTGCTTCCACATTTATGATTATCTGTGATAATCTGCTTTCTTTGTCTGTTGCATTGTTGTCTGCTGTGTTACTTTTTGATGGCATCCTGACATAAAAGATAATGTCAAATCTTATCATACCTTCATTGATTTCAGTATTTTCACTGTTTAGACCTACAATGCGTCCGCCGTTTACTTCTTTATCAGTGTTTGCAAGTTCACTTGCAATGCATTCGCTGTTGCTTTCTTTTTCGGTGTTTGTAAGTCCGGGTTCAACAGGAACAGAGCTGATATAAGGTTCACCCTCTATGAGAGGGACAATATCCGTAGGTTTCATGTCCTTAAATTCAGGAACTGTTTTTGCTAATATATGTGCAAGTATAATTTTCTGACCAAGCAGCCTTTTAGCACTTTCATCATACTGAGCTTCTTTATCAGTAGCAGTTATTGAATTTTTAAGTTCTGTATTCAAAAATGACATCCTTCCTTGTAGTTAATGTACTGTCGGTATCTTCTCAAAACGAGTCATTTCGGCTGCATTTCTGATATACTGTTTCCATTTTCTCGTCGTACACACCGTGTACGCACTGCGAAAATATCATTGTATATCAAAAATCCATCTCGAAATTCTTCGTTCAGAAGATTCCGAGAGTACATTAGTTATTTAATAATAATATACACAAAAATGAAATTTAAGGCAAGAAATATTAAGTTTTATGTCTGTATAATTTTACTAAAAATACTTTGTTATCGACTGGCTTCGGTATTTGTAAGGTTCTGGGATGTTATGGAATATCCGGCTCTTTTTATAGGTTTGCATCCTTGACAGAATAACTTAAAAATAGTTAAATATAAAAACGGAAATATTTGAACAATAAGTATCGGAGCATTAGTTTCGTGTGCAGTTTACAATGTATTTAGAAATGAGGATAGAGCATGAAAAGGAAAGTAAATCCGGTGGCACTTTTGCCGATTTTTGTATTTTTGGCATTATATCTGGGGCTTGGAATTGTATTTGAATATATAATGAAAATTCCAATGGGATTTTATAATATCCCAATAATTGTGGCTTTTTTAGTAGCTATTTTAACTGCCTGTCTGCAAAACAGAGAGGTATCTTTTGACGAAAAACTTGAAATCATGGCACAGGGAATGGCAGACAAAAATATAATAACAATGCTGCTTATATTTCTGACAGCCGGAGTGTTTGTTGGTGTTGTAGGTCGGGATAGTGCAGAAAGTGTCGCATATTTTATGCTACAGTTAATTCCGGCACGGTTTGCAGTTATTGTTCTTTTTATCGTTGCGTGTTTTGTGTCTGTTGCAATGGGAACTTCTGTTGGAACAATAACACTTATAACGCCAATTGCTGTTGCGGTGGCGGATGCTTCTGGTTTTTCAGTGCCGCTTTGCGTGGCTGTGGTAATGGGTGGTTCTATGTTTGGAGATAATCTGTCATTTATTTCAGATACGACTATTGCAGCGTGCAATGGGCAGGGTTGTGCAATGAAAGATAAATTCAGGCAGAATTTCCGGATTGCATTTCCGGCGGCTGTTGTGACTGTTATTATCATCGGGGTTTTATCGATGAATACCAATATAAACGGAAGCGTGCATCATAATTACAATCTGGTACAGATAATACCGTATGTACTTGTATTGATGGGAGGGATAATCGGCTGGAATGTGTTTCTTGTACTGCTGACGGGTATTGTATCAGGAGCGGTTATAATGTTAGTTACGGGACAGACTTCTGCTGTGGAACTTGTCACAAATATGGGAAATGGTGTATCGGGTATGTTTGAAACCTGTATCGTAGCAGTCCTTGTAGCTGCATTGTGTGCATTAATTCGTGTATATGGCGGTTTTGATGCACTTTTACATGGAATACATCATGTATTCAAAGGAAAACAGGGCGGACAGCTTGGTATGGGGATTTTAGTTGGTGCTATGGATATAGCGACTGCTAATAATACGGTGGCTATAGTAATGGCAAATCCGATAGCAAAAGAAATGGCACAGACATATGAGATTACACCGAAAAAAACAGCATCGCTGCTGGACACATTTTCCTGCATAACACAGGGGATTTTGCCTTATGGAGCACAGATGCTTGTTGCAATATCAGCGGTTACGGAATTAGGGAAAAGTATATCGGCATTTGATATTATTCCATATATGTTTTATCCGTTTTTTCTGCTGGTAAGTTCTTTAATTTGGATTGGTGTAAAAAGATAGGAGGATTTTTATGAAATACAATATTGATTTAAATGACAACGATTACATTGAGTTTAATTATTCGTATCTGAAACATTCAAAGATTGGGAAGTATTCTCTTTTAGCTACAAGAATTTCTTTTCCTATTGCAATGTTTGTTTTTGTTTTGGCACTACTGATTATCAAGATAGAAATAGGTCTTGTCATATCGGTTGCTGCAGTTGCAGTTTTATCAACTGTTTTGTGGTGGTTTATCGTGCCTGTTTTGATGCGTAGGAATATTAAAAAGGATATTATGAAAATGAAAAGTGACGGAAAGCTGCTTTATCATGAGAAAGCTTCGGTTGAGTTTTTAGATGACAGGATTGTTGAAACTTGCGAGCAGGGTGAAACTGTAGTTAAGTACAGTGATATAGTTAATGTTTATGAGGAGAAAGGTTATATCTACATATTTTACGGTGCAATGCAGGCATTTATATTGCCTGAGAGATGTTTTGGGGACAATGAAATCAGGGAGATTAAGAATAAATTGTCACAATCAGGTGTTAGGGCATAAAGTTAAAGTGAATATAAAAATTGTATATAAATATATGAATTTAGGAAATGCAAATATGAACTGATAAATTCATTTAAAACTTGACAAATAGAATGAAAGTCTATATAGTTATCTAAGGTAATTAACAAAGGTAATTATATGGGCTTGTTTATTTAAAAATCGTGGAAAGAGGTTTTATTATGACTATCGAAAAGATAAAAGCAATATTTGATGCGTGCTATTTGGCAAAGCGGTCAAGGGATTTACTTCCTCCCCTTCCAAAGGGTGTTACACCTTCATATATTCACTATCTGGATGTGATTGAGTCATTTGGACAACAGGGTGTAAGCGTAAAAGTATCGGATATAAGTGACGCACTTGATATTCCAAGACCGGGGGTGACACGCACTGTAAAAGAGATGCAGGCAAAAGGCTATCTTCGCAAACAGACATCCGAGAGTGACGGTCGTGTTACTTATATTACTGTTACAGAGGATGGAAAAAAATTATCCAAGATATATAATACACAGTATTTTAACAGATTACTTCCGCTTCTTGAAGATATTTCAGATGAAGATGCGGAATGTACAATAAGGACTATTGAAAAACTTTACAAAGTTATGTCAGAGAGGAGTGTTACAATTGAGTAGTAATAATAAAACAGATTTTACGCAGGGAAGTATATTAAAAAAATTGTTCTGGTTTATGCTTCCGATTTTAGGGGCACTTATTTTGCAAGCGGCTTACGGTGCAGTGGACTTGCTTGTTGTAGGAAAATTTGGCTCGACAGCAGGACTTTCAGCGGTTTCAACAGGAAGTCAGGTACTTAATCTGGTGACATTTGTTGTCACACAGTTTGCTATGGGTATTACGGTTCTTATAGCAAGATATATTGGAGAGAAGAAAACGGGGCAGATAGGAAAGGTACTTGGAGGGGGTGTTGTTGTCTTTACGATAATATCAATAGGATTGTTTATTTTTATGGTATGTTTTGCAAGACTTATTTCAGTTTTGATGCAGGCACCAACGGAAGCAGTTAGTCTTACAACGGTTTATGTCCGTATCTGTGGAAGCGGAATATTTTTTATTGTTGCCTACAATGTACTTGCGGCAATTTTCAGGGGACTTGGGGACAGCAGGTCCCCATTGATATTTGTATTTGTTGCCTGCATTGTAAATATTGTTGGTGATATGCTTCTGGTAGCTGGACTTCATATGGATGCGGCAGGTGCGGCACTTGCCACCGTTCTTGCTCAGGCTGTCAGCGTTGTGTGTGCGATTGTGATGCTATTCAGGAAAAAACTTCCATTTTCAATAGCGAAATCAGATTTTAGATTAAACAAACAGTGCCGTAAATTCCTTGAAATCGGTCTGCCGCTTGCCTTGCAGGAGTTCCTGACACAGCTTTCATTTCTAGCACTTTGTGCTTTTGTAAACAGGCTTGGTCTTGAGGCATCATCGGGATATGGAGTTGCCTGCAAGATAGTAAACTTTGCGATGCTGATACCAAGTTCGCTTATGCAGTCGATGGCATCTTTTGTATCGCAGAATGTCGGTGCAGGAAACAAAAAAAGAGCAAGACAGGCAATGTTTACAGGAATTGGAATCGGTGCTGCATTTGGATGTGTTGTGTTTTGTATAGTAATGTTTAAGGGCGATGTACTTGCCGGATGCTTTTCAAATGATGCCGCAGTTATACAAAAGGGATTTGAATATTTGAAAGGATTTGCACCGGAAACGATATTGACCGCCGTGTTGTTTAGTATGATAGGTTATTTTAACGGAAATAATAAGACATTATGGGTAATGATACAGGGACTTACACAGACACTTCTTGTGCGTCTGCCGATGGCTTATATCATGAGTATCCAGCCTAACGCAAGCCTTACAAATATCGGAATTGCAGCACCTACATCAACGGTTGTCGGAATTGTTTTGAATATTATATTTTTTTTTTCATATGAGTAAGAAAGAGACTGCAGGTGAATAACTATCTCAATCAGAGGAGTGTGTGTGCGAATTGTCATATGCTATGCGAATATCTTCCGGAAGACCGTTTGGGGTTAATGCTTTTGCGGTGTCCTCATTGCCATCTTTCGTTGCCTGAGAGTAATACCAGCATTTGTACTTAAGCATATCCAGAGTTTTGTGTAGTTGTTTGATTTCTACTTCCACGCGTTCTTTTTGTTTTTGTATAAGATCAAAGCGATCGGAATAAGTGGCAGGACCTTCTGCACACCAATCCATAAAGAGCTTGATATCCTTGATTTCAAGACCGGATTTCTTTAGGCACTCGATTACCCGTAATGCCTCAATTTCGTTTTCGCTAAATTTACGAATACCGGATTCTCGTATGAGTTGCGGAAAAAGTCCTTGATTATCGTAATAGCGAAGTGTTGAAATTGGCAAATCAAACATTTTTGCTACTTGTCCAATTGTGTACATGGCATACCTCCAAAATATTTTTTTGAATATATCGACTTAAAGTAAGGTTTAATGATTAGTGTTAGTATAGCATATGAAATGATGTGATTCAAAACAGGCAAAATTGTTTTTTTTAATTTCTTGCTTATTATAATGCATAAAGACAAAAAAGCAAGAAATTTTTGTTTGACATTTTTCAAAAATAAAAATATAATAACTTCTAAACGAGTACACTAGCGTAAATCCAGTTTTGTTACTCGCTTTTTTGTGCACCAGTTGTCGCACATTATGAAAATATATAATGCATTTAAAAGTGTGTAGCTTATCAGCGTAAGTCCAGCTTATGTGATATCTACGCATTTTTTTTATGCAGAAAAAGGAGGCTAAATCCTCTCCTCACCAGAAGGTTCGGATTTTGCTTCGCAAAACAAGGAGGATTATAAAATGGCAGAAAGTAACAAGATGAAGGAGATGCCGGTAAATAAGCTCATGGTTCAGATGGGAATACCAATGATTTTATCTATGGCATTGCAGGCGGTTTACAACATTGTAGACAGTGCCTTTGTTGGAAATATGAGATCAGGAAGTGAGGCAGCACTTAATGCACTTACACTTGTATTTCCGGTTCAGATGCTCATGGTAGCAGTTGGAATTGGAACAGGTGTTGGAACCAATGCACTTCTTGCAAGAACACTTGGACAGGGAAATAGCAAAAAAGCAGCAAAAGTTGCTGGAAACAGTTTGTTTCTTGGAGTGATTATTTATGCGGTGTGCCTGTTGTTTGGAATTTTTGGAGTAAGAGCATATATTTCATCACAGACAATTGCCCCTGAAGTTATTTCAATGGGAACAGACTACTTAAAAATATGCTGCGTAATTTCATTTGGGATTATTTTCTTTTCGTTATTTAAAAAACTTTTACAGGCAACAGGGCGTTCACTATATTCTACAATAGGGCAGGTTGTGGGTGCAGTGTTGAATATTATTCTTGATCCAATTATGATTTATGGTATTGGACCAGTTCCGGAAATGGGGGTGAAGGGAGCTGCATATGCAACAGTAATCGGACAGGTGGCATCTGCGGTACTTTTGTTTATATTCCATATAAAGCTTAACAAAGAATTTGAGCACGGAGCAAAGTATATGAAGCCGGATGGAAGGATTATAAAGGAAATATATTCTATTGGACTCCCTGCAATTATTGCACAGACACTTATGTCTATTATGGTGTATATGATGAATCTGATTTTGAAATTCAATCCTTCCGCACAGACTGCATATGGATTGTTCTACAAAGTACAACAGTTTGTATTGTTCCTCGCCTTTGGACTTAGAGATGCAATTACACCGATTATTGCTTTTGCATACGGAATGCGTAGCAAAAAGAGGATTCATGATGGAATCAAATACGGATTGATATATACGATTGTCCTTATGATTGTTGGTGTAGCAATTACAGAAATTTTCCCGGGAGATTTTGCAACTTTGTTCAATGCAGGACAGTCAAGGGAATATTTTATTGGAGCAATGAGGGTAATTTCAGTAAGCTTTCTGTTTGCTGGAATAAATGTTGCTTATCAGGGAATTTATCAGGCATTGGATGGGGGCATTGAATCATTGGTAATCTCGTTTTTGAGACAGCTTATCATTATCCTGCCACTGGCTGGGATTTTTTCTCTGTTTGTCAGAAATGGTCAGATGGGAGTTTCTATAATCTGGTTGGCATTCCCAATAACTGAGGTGATTTCATGCCTGGCAGGATATATATTTTTAAAGAGAATCAGAAAGAATAAAGTAGATTTTTGAATTAAGGAGGAAAAAATGACAAAATGGTATTAAAAAGCTTGCAAAGAGCTTAAAGACTTACAAGAAATTCCTATATCAGAAAGGATTGAATAAAAAAGCTAAGATAACAAAATAAAATACAGAAAGTGTAAGAGTTCTTAACAGGTGAAAGTTCACTCTTTCATCCTGTTAAGTTCAGGCAGTACCGTAAACAGCATAGTTATAAAACACATACTTCCACCTATTACATTAGATACGGGTTCTGCCATAAATACACCGTCCGTTCCCATGTGGAGAGCGTATGGAAGTATATATGTGAGTGGCACAACAATAAATACTTTGCGTAAAAGTGAAAAGAAAATTGCCTGTTTTCTTTTGTTAAGTGATTTGAAAACGGTCTGACCGATATATTGCAAATCCATAAAAATAAATGCAGCAAAATAAAGTTTCAATGCAGGCACAACATCTTTTATAAGTGTTGCATCGGAACTAAATATCATAATTAAATATTTAGGGGCAAGTATGATAATACTCCACATTATGCCGGTATAGATAAGTGCCATGACAGCCATTACTATGCCGGCTTTTTTTACACGCTCCGGGCGTCTTGCACCATAATTATAACTGATGATAGGTGAAGAACCCTCTGTTATGGCATAGATAGGAGTTTCGACCATCTGTCGTACACTTGAAATAATAGTCATAACGGAGATATACACATCCCCGCCGGTAACATAAAGCACATTATTGCAGCAGATTGAAACAAGACAGTTTGTGAGCTGCATTATAAATCCTGCCGTGCCAAGAGTTATGATATTTTTGGCAATGGAAAGGCAGGAAGAAAATTCGTTTTTATGCAGCAGCCTGACCTTTATCTCAGCTTTTTTGCGAAGAAAATAGAAAACAAAAACAGCAGAGAGTATCTGTGATATTACGGTGGCAATGGCAGCACCGTTTACTCCAAGCCCGAACACAAAGATAAACAGCGGGTCGAGTATAATATTTGCAACTGCACCGATTGTTACGGAGAACATTCCTGTTGTAGAATATCCCTGTGCATTTATAAACGGATTCATGCCGGTAGATACCATGGCGGGGAGAGTTCCAAGCAAATAGATTACAATATATGGTCTTGCGTAAGTCAATGCGTTTGGGGATGCTCCAAAAAGAACGAGCAGCGGTTTTGAAAATACAATGCCGATTAGCATCAGGAATATTGCACTTGCACATACCATTGTAAAAGATGTATTTAAAATAGTATTTGCCTTATTATCGTCACCCATGCCGCGATTAATAGAAAAAATCGGAGCACCGCCGCTTCCGAAAAGATTGCTGCACGCTGTGATTATCATTATCAAAGGAAAACAGAGTCCGACGGCTCCGAGAGTGGCAGTTCCGATTTCAGGAATACGCCCGATATAAATACGGTCAACTATATTGTAGAGAAGACTTAAAATCTGTGCTACAAGCATTGGGAGAGCGGCATTTAAGATATTTCCTGTTACAGTGCCGGTTTCAAAATTTATGCGTTTCATGATTATACCTCGATTTCATTTGTATTTTTGCTTGTTTAAATATTCATTATTTTGAGTTTCTGTGGAAGAAACAGTATTTGCCTTCAACTTATAGTTTTTATCTTGATTTTCAGTTAGAGAACAAATCTTGCTTTCGCTCAGTTATATGTTGAAAATAATTATAGCATGATTTAAACTATATTTAAAATATATCTTATAAACTCAGATATTTGTAAAACTGTCTATATCCGTAATTAAATTGCAAAAAATATAATACAACTTATAAGTAGTTTTGCAAATAATTAAATATATTTTTTAAGCATCTAAGGGGGCATTATTTATGAAAGATATTAAATGGGCAGTTTTAGGTACGGGAGTAATCGCAAATGAGATGGCACAAGCTTTGATAAAAAAGGGAAAGAGCATATATTCAGTTGCGAACAGGACACATCAGAAAGCCGTTGAATTTGCAAAAAAATACAATATTAACAAAGTGTATGAGGATATGAATGATGTTTTTGAAGATCCAGAGGTGGATGTTGTATATATTACAACTCCGCACAATACTCATTATGAATTTATGATAAAGGCAATAAATAATGGAAAACATATACTTGTGGAAAAATCCATAACATTAAATACAAGTGAGTTAAGCCGGGTAATCAATTTGGCAGAACAAAGGGGAGTTGTAGTTGCAGAAGCAATGACTATATATCATATGCCGATTTATAAAAAATTAAAAGAAATGCTCAACTCGGGAGTTCTTGGAAAAGTAAATCTTATCACAATGAATTTTGGGAGCTTTAAAGAATATGACATGAACAACCGCTTCTTTAATCCAAACCTTGCAGGAGGAGCAATGCTTGATATAGGAGTGTATGCCCTTTCATTTATACGCTGGTTTATGGATTCAAAACCGGATAAATGTGCGTCACAGACAAAAAGTGCACCGACTGGAGTTGATGAACAGGTTGGATTATTGCTTATGAATGATGAAGGTCAGATGGCGTCGGTCATGCTCTCACTTCATTCAAAGCAGCCGAAAAGAGGAATGATTTCGTGCGAGAAAGGATATATCGAGATTATGGAATATCCGAGAGCATGGGAAGCAGCGATACATTATGTCGAGTCAGGTGAAACACAAAAGATAACTGCAGGTGAAAATGCAGATGCCCTTGTATATGAACTCGAAGATATGGAGAGGGCAATAAATGGTGAACATGGATGTATGCATCTTGATTATACATGGGATGTTATGGATATGATGACGGGTGTCAGAAATTTTAAATATCCTGAGGAGATGTGATAGCAGACAAATTATGATATGGAGTATATCCATTTCGCAAAGGATGAACCGTCCCTTTTTTGCTTTTTATTTATGTGTGCAAATGCATTTGAGGAGATAAAAAGATATTCACAGAATATTGAGTTGTACGAAAAGTCAGGTTTTGTGAGATTTAAGAAAACAAAAACAGAGAATAAAGGTTTTGTGTATTTAGAAAAAATAGAAAATAGAACGGAGAACATTAAAGATGAACATTACAGTGTATCTTGGGGCTTTTGAGGGAAATGACCCGGCATTAGTAGATGAAGTAAAGAAACTTGGAACATGGATTGGCGAGAGTGGACATTCCCTTATATACGGTGGTTCTAAGTCAGGACTTATGGGGGTGATAGCTGAGAGCGTATTAGAAGCAGGTGGAGATGTGACGGGTGTAGAACCACAGTTTTTTGTTGATGCCGAATTGCAATACGATGAGATAACTAAGCTTATAGTCACAGAAAATATGGAAGAAAGAAAAACAAAGATGATTGAACTTGGGGACGCATTTATTGCATTTCCGGGTGGAACAGGCACTTTGGAAGAAATTTCAGAGGTTATGTCAAAAGTATCTTTAAAGCAGCTTGATGCACCATGTATTTTGTATAATCTGAACGGTTATTATAATGGGCTTAAAGAACTTCTTGAACATATGATTAAAATGGGATTGTCCTCAGAGGAACGGCAGGAGGGCATATATTTTGTAGAAAACCTTGAGCAGATTAAGGAGATATTGGGTAGGAAATAGAGAAAGTCATGCATATAAAAAAATAAAGTAATTATTTTTAACAAATGTGGCAGGACTTCCGTGTACGACATTGTAAGTTGCCGTTATATTCAGATGGTCTACATCCGTATCTGCCCAGTCTGCAATGTTCTGCGGCAAACCGATACGGCGGTGAAGACTCGACAAGTGATAAAATGTCCTCTGATGTGTTAAATTCGTTCAGCCAGGCATGCACAATATTTACTGTACAGAATTATGGTGCAGGGCAATTAAAAAGATGTAAGAAAGTGCTTATTTTATATATTATCGAGGATGCGATAGTGACGGCTGGTGCGATATTTTTAATCTTACTGTCCGTCACATAGGTTTAAGATGGGGAGGGAATAGTGAATTACAACTTGTATTTCGGATGGATTTTTGGGATAATATAGGATATAATAACTGAATAAAAAATGTTGCTAAAAATGAGGTAGGATAATGAAATTAAGTATTAGAAACTTTGCAAAAATATTAAGAGCTGATATTGAGATTGATGGAATCACAATTATTGCGGGAAATAATAATATTGGTAAAAGTACGATAGGCAAAACTTTAGACGCTGTTTTCAATGCAACATATAATATAGATGAAAAGATGAATAATGCAAGAATTGATTCGTTGTCACATATGTTACGCAATGAAATTGAGCAAAACAGATATAAACATGATTTAAGATTCAGACATTATACAATGCGTACTTATAGTGAATTTGCTAAGGTCCTTTTAGAATGTGAATCAGCAGAACGGGAAGAAATCTGCAGAAAATATGAAGAGCGTATGCTTCCACAAAGTGATGACGAATCAGATTTTGTAGAAAAAGTAATTGGTTATTTAGAGGAAAATAAAAAAATATCGGATGAAGTATTTAGCAGGACGATATATACTAATTATTTTGAGGAATCATTTCATGGGGAGATAAATTCTTTATATGATAAAGAGGGTCTGGCAGAAATAGTTTTGTCAATAAAAGAAAAAGATATTCGATTAATTTTTAAAAAAGATGAGTGTATAGAAGAAAAACATCAATTTGAAATTTTAAATAACTCCATTTATATAGATGACCCTTTTGTTATAGACGAAATGAATCATATATTAACATTTGGAATATCAGAACTTTCGCTTCATAAGAGAAATATTTTACGAAAGTTGATTCAAAAAGAAGACAAAGAAGTAGAGGAAAAGGCGTTTTCTGATTTATTGGTAGCAAATAAACTTGAGGATATTATCAAGATTATTAACAGAGTGGCTGCCGGAAAAGTAGTAAAAAAACAAAAATATATGTACCAGTTTGCTGATGATTCTTCTAAGGAACTGGATGTTGCTTCATTGTCAACGGGAGTCAAAGCGTTTTTGATTTTGAAACAATTATTATTAAATGGAAATCTGAGCGATAAAGATGTTATTGTATTAGATGAGCCTGAAATACATTTACATCCGGAATGGCAGTTGTTATATGCAGAAACAATTGTATTGTTGCAGAAAAAATTTGATTTTCATATTGTTGTAACAACGCATAGTGCTCATTTTATGGAGGCTTTAGAGTTATATTCAAAAAAATATGAAATATCCGAAAGATGTAATTATTATCTGGCAGATATGCAGGAGAATGGAGCAGTTTTTGAAAATGTAACAAAAAATATAAGTAAGATATATAAACAGATGGTTGACCCAACTTTATTATTAAGCAGGTTAAGAGAGGAACTGGAAACAGAAGATGACGAATTATGAGCAGATTAAAGGGTTGTTTCAGAAATTTGCAGACAAATATGTATAGAAACAGAGCTTTCAAGTGCTTCAGAGGATAAGGCAGAAACAAAAAGAACGGGTGATAAGAAACTTGTTTATGAAAATAACAGGCAGGATTTGAAAATAATTGATATGGATGAGATTGCACATAATGTATATCGTATTGCACGGTTTCCGGATTCTGTTAAGGAAAGTGAATCACTTGCTTCAGCAGATGCGTTTGCAATCAGTTCTGAGGATATATGGTATTTTATAGAATTTAAAAATCAAAAAATATCAAAAGCAAAAGACTGCGTAACAAAAAAAGCGTTTCAAAACTGGTATTGGATTGTAGATATATTATATGAACTTAAAGATAAGAATAATATGCAATATAATACATTTAATTATGATAATCCTATTGCGTTTGCAAAAGAAAATGTAGTTTATATTTTGGTGGTTAGTGAGGAAAAAAATATTGTAGATGCTGATAAGATGCGTAAATGTCTTTTGGCTGGTCAAAAGTTTCAATCAGATTACATGAGAAAACTAGAAAAATATATTTTTAAAGAAGCATATATTTATACTCCTGAATTATTGGAAAATAATTTTGTTAAGCATTTTAAATATTAGGAATCATTGGTGAATATATCTCTTGCCATCTCCTAAAAAAGGACTATAATTTCATGCGGAAAAATCCAATAAAAAAGAAAAGAGATGTAAGACATGAAAGACAAAAGACTTATACTTAGAGGAGAGGTAGCACTTATTTTGGTAATCATAATAAACAGCATGGGCGTATTGCTTATGCTGCAATCAGGTTCCGGAATATCGGCAATATCAAGTGTACCGTACGCATTTAGTGAGGTATTTCCGAGATTATCACTTGGAAAAATTCTCGGACTCGAAATAGGTTTTCTGCAATTTTATAAATAATACTTGATGTACGGCAAAGCGTACGCTATAATATAAATGACATAATAGATTTCGTCAATTTGTAAAAGTATGTGTACTATTGATGAAATTGATAACTATATTTGTTTTATTAGCAAAACATATATAGATTTACAATTACGGATGAGAATAATATATTATTATTAAAAATGCCCCTTATCAGATTCCGCCACGATATGAGAAACTGGTAGGAAATCTTGATGGGATTATTTCGAGGAGAATAAATATACAACATCGGTTGGTCTATCAGGTATATGAAGATGAGTTTACAGAACATGATATAAAATATCAAGGAACAATAAAAATTATCCGAATGTGGACTCATTATGATAATGTAAGATAAAATTTATAATTTATCTGCACAAAAAATTAACAGGGATGTCGCAAGAAGTACTATAGAATATACTTAATGTGACAGCCTTGTTAATTTTATTTTACTCAACATAATAATCTTCATTTCTGAATTAAGAAATTCTTTTTGTAGTGGTATATTATGATGAATATATGCCATATGAGCATTTAGATGAAGATATTGAAATGATGAAAAAAGCAGGTATAAATACTGTGAGGATTGCCGAGGCTGCATGGAGCATTTGTGAGCCGTAGGAGGGTGTTTTTGATTTTTCCCATATGGAAAAAGTCATGAAAGTATTTAAGTTTGATTTACAGGGGGCGAGTGAGAATAACATGAAAAATAAAATTGACAATTTAATAAAAAAACTGATAAGCAGCGGCACTACAATATCAACGATGGAGAGCTGCACATCAGGTCTTATTGCATCCATGATAACCGACACGGAGGGGGCATCAGCAATCTTTCCGGGCGGATATGTGACTTATCTTAATCAGACTAAGATTTTTGTCGGTGTGGATGAAGGTATAATAAATAAATACGGTGTGTATTCAAACGAGTGTGCTAAGGCAATGGCACAGACTGTTAAGGAAAAATTGAATACGGATATAGCAATCGGTATAACGGGAACGACAGGAAATGTTGACCCCAATAATGCAGACAGTGTTCAGGGAAAAGTATATTTTTGTATAATTGCAGGTGAAAAAGTAAATTCTTTTGAGTTTGATGCTGATGTTAAGGGAATGGACAGACATGAGATTAAGTTGTTGTATGCTGAAAAAGTGTTTGAGAAGCTGGAAATATTAATAACTCAAACTTCCCACACCAATAAGGTGCGAATCCCATTTTAGGTATGGGAAGTCTTAGTAAAATATTGTTTGTGTCAGATAACATATGTTAAAATATAAATAATAAAATAATGTTAGAAATTAACTGTATATTTCAATTATTTCCTAAAAAAATGTAATATAATACAAAAAAATATAAATACATAAACAGGTTATGGTAAAACTGCAAAAGTATAAATATTCAAACAGCACAATACATAATTAGTTGCTGATATTTACATTTGCGGTAAAACATAGGAAAAATTGGAGGAAACAGAAATGAAAGACAAATACGGAAAAACTCTTATTGCGTGTTATCTTGGTTTTATTACACAGGCGATAGCGGCGAATTTTGCACCATTGTTGTTTTTAACTTTTAAAAGAACATATGGAATACCGATAAGCGAGATAGCATTTATATCAACAACATTTTTCTTCACGCAGCTTTTAATAGACTTGTTCTGTGCCAAATTTGTTGACCGCATCGGTTATAGAAAGTGCGTTGTTGCATCTGAAATATTTTCGGCAGCAGGACTTATAGGAATTGCAATATTGCCGGAGATTTTGCCAAATGCGTATGCAGGAATTATTATAAGCGTTATTGTTTATGCGATGGGAAGCGGTCTTATAGAAGTGCTTGTAAGTCCGATAGTAGAAGCCTGTCCGTTTGAAAATAAAAGCAGTGTAATGAGCCTGCTTCATTCATTTTACTGCTGGGGGTCGGTAGGAGTCATACTTTTATCGACAGCATTCTTTGCTGTATTTGGAATAGAAAACTGGCGGACACTCGCCTGCATATGGGCGTTAGTTCCTATTTATAATGTATTTAATTTCCTTAGTTGTCCTATAGAACGGCTGACAGAAGAAGGAGAGGGGCTTGCAATAAGAGACTTGTGCAGACTTCCGATATTCTGGATTTCTATAATACTTATGGTCTGTGCAGGTGCAAGCGAAATCTCAATGGCACAGTGGGCATCAGCCTATGTAGAATCGGCACTAGGACTTCCTAAGAGTGTCGGAGATATTATGGGACCGTGTCTGTTTGCAGTCGCAATGGGGATAAGCCGATTGTTTTATGGAAAGTACGGAGAAAAAGTTGACCTTATAAAATTTATGACAGGTTCAGGGGTGTTGTGTCTTGTATGCTATCTGCTGGCGGGACTTGGAGTCAATCCCATTGCCGGTCTTGCAGGCTGCATAATATGTGGTTTTTCAGTCGGCATAATGTGGCCTGGTACGATAAGCATAACATCAGTAAGGATAAAAGCAGGAGGAACAGCTCTTTTTGCATTACTGGCAATGGCAGGAGATATGGGAGGTTCGATAGGACCTGCAATAGTTGGATTTGTAACACAAAATGCCGGTAATAATCTCAAAGCAGGAATGCTTGCAGGATGTGTATTTCCGATAGTTCTGGTAATATCAGTATGTATGTTGAAAGTTATGAAAGTGAAGCAATGAAACTTCCTGCCATAGTTTTAAACTATGGCAAACTACAAAATAAAGATATTATACATATGTAATGGTGAAATGATAATATAACTTCAGAAAAACAAAAGTATTGTTACGAGCAAGCAGCAGAGCGAATTACAAATATACGCTTAACATATTGTTACTCGTAAATTAGTATTTAAAACTTTAACATAAGTATGAACAAAGAAACAAACAGGAGGTTATACAGATGAGTACATTAAAAACACCATTCAGATATGATTTTGTAGGAAGCTTTTTAAGACCACAGAAATTAAAAGATGCTAAGGCTGATTTTGCGGCAGGTAAGATTACACAGGACGAGCTTGAAAAAATAACAGATGACTGCGTCCGTGACATTGTCGCAAAGCAGAAAGCAGCAGGCTTTCATGCTATAACAGATGGAGAATTTCGCAGAAAGTTCTGGCATCTTGATTTTATGTGGGGATTTGAAGGTGTTGCTCATGAGAAAAAGGGCGGCGGAGTTCAGTTTAATGGAGAGATGGCAGACCTTGAAGCCACTTATCTTGTTGGCAGGGTTAAGGCAAAAGTACATCCATTTGTGGAATATTTTAAATTTCTTAAGCAGTTTGAGGATGAGAATACAGTGGCTAAATACACGATTCCTGCACCAGCACAGATGTACCAGCAGATGATAGTTCCTCAGAATATTGCTAAGACAAGAGAGTTTTATGAGGCGGATGATGAGCTTATACAGGATATAGGAACAGCATATCAGGAAGTTATCGCACAGTTTTATGAGGCTGGATGCCGTAATCTTCAGTTTGATGATTGCACATGGGGTGCGATTGTAGGGGATGCCGCAAAACAGAGATATAAATCACTCGGACTTGATATTGAAGATGTAAAGGCACAGCTTTTGAAAGTAAATAATCTTGCACTTGAAAAGAAACCGGAAGATATGGTTATAACATCACATATCTGTAGAGGTAATTATCATTCTACATTCTTTACAAGCGGACCTTATGATTCAGTTGCAGATTATGTATTTGCACAGGAAAATGTTGATGCACTTTTATTAGAGTATGATGATGAGAGATCCGGTGGATTTGCACCGCTTGCAAAAGTTTCACCTGATAAGAAAGTTGTTCTTGGTCTTATAACAACTAAGAAACCTGAACTTGAGGACAAGGAAACCGTAAAGGCAAGAATTGAACAGGCTGCAAAATACATTACGCTTGACCGTTTATGTTTAAGTCCACAGTGCGGATTTGCTTCGTGTGAGATTGGAAATAAACTTACGGAAGAACAGCAGTGGGCAAAACTTGCACTTGTGAAAGAGATAGCAGAAGAAGTCTGGAAATAAAGAAAGACTACCGTTAAAACAAAACAGACAGAGGGTTTTAGAGCTGTTACTATTTACACTATATATCGGGCAATAAAGAAACTAATTATATATTGTGTTATGAGCAAGTATAAAAGCAGATTGAAAATATTCGCTTGACTTATGTATATATATATATATGAAAGTTTTGCAAATGTCTGGAGATATATAGGTGAATAGTAGGCAGAAACCTCTGTCTTTTTTTCTTTGTCAGCGTAAAATTTTATTTGGATAAACAAAAAAGAAATTATTTTGTATTTAGATTTTATTAGCGTGAAGCTTTATCTAAATAAATAGAAAAGACACCATTTTGTGTTTGCTTTTTGCAAAGGTAGAAAATAAAAATAAGCAATGTTATAATGTAATGCAAAGGTTTAAATCAAATAATAATGTAACAATTAGAGGTATAAGAATACTTTGGGGTATTATATTGAATAATTTGCGGAGTTGTTAAAAGCAAAGTTTTAATTTTACTATAATTGCAAGTATGACACGGGTTATCAGACTTTGATTTATTTTTAGGAGGCAGAGTTTTATGGATGAAAGATTAAAAAAACAGCTTGATTTTGCATTGGAGATAGATAAGGAAAAAAATATATTCAGACAGACACATCTGTCAGGTCACGGCAGAAATGAAAATGATGCGGAACACGCATGGCATATGGCAATCATGGCATATCTGTTAAAAGAGTATTCAAATGAACCGGTGGATATTGGAAAAGTTATGCTTATGTGCCTGATACATGATATAGTGGAGATAGATGCAGGTGATACATATGCGTATGATGCTGAAAATCTTAAGACGCAGAAAGCAAGAGAAGATGCGGCAAAAGAGAGGATATTTTCAATACTCCCGGAGGAACAGAAAGACGAACTTATAAAGCTGTTTGATGAGTTTGAGGAATTTAAGACAGCGGAGTCAAAATTTGCTCATGCGATGGACAATCTCCAGCCTTTAATCTTAAATAACAGTAATGGTGGCGGTGACTGGAGAGAACATGGTGTGACGGCAGAGCAGGTGTACGGCAGACAGAGCAAAACAAAACTTGGCTCTGAGCGTCTGTATGATGTTATTGACAGAATTATAAAGGAGAACATTGTTAAAGGGAACATAAAGCCGATTTAAAAATATTTTATAGGAGTGTTCGTACGCTTTATAGCATCGTGTTTGTCAGCAGATAAAAGTCTACTATTAGGGAAAAAATGTAATGTCGGGTTCTGTTATCAAGGAACTTCCGGTAGCTCTTGAATGTGAACTTATCAAAGTCATAGATGACAATAAGTATCTTGGCAGAATTAAAAATGTAAGTGTTGATGAGAGCGTATTAGGTGGGGATGGAGCGAAGTTAAAATAAGATTTTTGTTTGACTTTTTTTTAAAACACAAATATAATAATTAACGAACGAGTAGCAGACTAGCGTAAATCCAGTTTTGTTACTCGTTTTTTATGTGTGTCTTATCACACATATTGATAAATTATTCTTGATCCAATCATGATTTATGGAATTGGTCCGGTTCCTGAGATGGGAGTAGAGGGTGCTGCATATGCTACTGTAATCGGACAGGTTGTATCTACTGTATTGTTGTTTATTTTCCATATTAAATTAAATAATGAATTTGAGCATAGAGTAAAATTCATGAAACCGAATGGCAGAATTATCAGGGAAATCTATGCGATTGGACTCCCTGCAATTATTGCACAGGCATTAATGTCTATCATGGTATATGTGATGAATCTGATTTTGAAGTTCAGTTCGTCAGCACAGACAGCATATGGATTGTTCTATAAGGTACAGCAGTTTGTACTGTTCCTCGCCTTTGGACTTAGAGATGCAATCACACCAATTATTGCTTTTGGGTATGGAATGAGGAGTAAAAAGAGGATAAATGACGGAATCAAATACGGACTTGTTTATACGATTGTACTTATGATTGTAGGTGTGGCAATTACGGAGATTTTTCCGGGGGCTTTTGCAACTTTATTTAATGCAGGACAATCAAGAGGATATTTTGTTGGAGCAATGAGAATTATTTCCATAGGTTTTATTTTTGCAGGAATAAATGTAGCATATCAGGGAATATATCAGGCGTTGGACGGTGGCATCGAGTCACTGGTTATTTCGCTTCTCAGACAATTTGTGATTATTTTACCATTGGCGGGTATTTTTTCAATTTTTGTAAGAAACGGTCAGATGGGAATTTCATTGATATGGTGGGCATTTCCGATAACGGAAGTAGTAGCTTGTGCAGTTGGATATGTATTTTTAAAGAGAATAAGAAGAAATAAAGTGGAAAGTATAAGTAAAGTATGATTTGGGTCAGAAAAAGTGCAGAGTAAAGTGTGATTTAGGTTGGAAAAAGTGTAGAATAAGGTGTGATTTAGGTCGGAAAAAGTGTAGAATAAAGTATGATTTAGGTCAGAAAAAATGTAGAGCGGTATGTTGAATAGAACGGAAAAAATGTGATATACTCTTTTAAAGAGGTGATGATGAATGTATAGATTTGCGATAGAAAGTCTTTTGCAGTGGAAAGAAAAAGAAAACAGAAAACCTTTGCTCTTAATGGGTGCGAGACAGGTTGGAAAAACATGGTTAATGAAAGAATTTGGAAAAAAATATTATGATAAAGTCGTAAAGTTTGAAAGCATATTTTGAGAAATATCATCCCGAAAAAGCAGTACGATTTTCATCAAAAAAGTATATTGATCAGGGCTGGATGGAAAATATTCCATTATATGCGGTTTGCAATTTATAATATACTCAACTCCAAAATCCAGATGTTTCGCATCTGTAGCACTTTGTGTTATATGATTTTGTCGTTCACAAATTCGGTACAGGAGAACAGGTTCTCCTGCATTGCGAATTTGTGATATAATAATCATTAGAGAAAAATATAAGGAGACAAAATCATGAACATAGAAATAAAAGAATACACGAAAAACTAGTTAAAGATTGTCTTGCACAGGGAAAAGAGCATGGTTTTAGAGTATTACAGTTCAATGCTGTTGTAGCGTCAAATATTCATGCAAGACATCTTTATGAGAGACTCGGATTTGAGCAGCTCGGAACAATATCGGGTGGATTTCGTATGAAAGATGGGCATTATGAAGATATTTGTCCGTATTATCATGTGCTTTAAAAGTTTAATATAGTAAACTTTATCTCCTAAAAATTGAATTATCTCCTAAAATGAGATATGATGTAGGAGATAAATGACAGGAAATGGAAAAATGAAAACATATATAAACAAATCTAATGATGAAATCATAAAAAAACATATAGCAAACATGAATGAATTTTGCATTGAAAATATAGATTTTGAGCAGGGAAAAGAACAGCTTCAAATGATATACAGATATTATGTTAAGAGGTTTTCAAGTGATGAAATATCATATAAAAATCTTATTATATTAAAAGATGAAATGAGTCGCGATGTTAATATCGGTGAAAATTACAACAAAAATACAAGTCACTGGATGAAATATTTTGTTTCATGCAGTGGCAGTGAATGGAAAGAATTGTGGCAGGCATTATAAAATGACTTTATCTGTTCACATCCTACAAGATTTACTCATTGATGCATGGTCTGACAGATAATGGCTAATGTCATGTTCATGTTTGCAAGTGGGCAGTAAGTTTGCTATTGCATCTGCTTATATTATATATAATACTCATTAAAAGTAAAATAGAAATTTTAACAAAACTTATATCGTATTTTCGGCAAATTTGTACGAATATTTTCTAGTTCAGTGTCTAGCGTAGAGTGCTATATACTTGCCATGATTTCGCACTTTAGCTGCTACTTCAGTATCCATTTCTTGTGATTATTTGACAGGCTGGTGTCTGAGAGTAATACATTTATAAATAATACTAAATAATAGTTTAAAAGTCTTTGCATGGAATTGATAAATAAATAAAGTATAATATCATTGAACAAGTTGTTTAATAAAATAAGCTACATTTATGTTACAGGATATAAGGATGAGGAGGAACATAGATATGAAAAAGAAAATAATTATACCATTAAGTATTATCGTAATTGTATTTTTAGTGGCAAATATTGTTACATACGCATATTCAAATGAAAATTTATTTGAATTTTTCTTTGCTGATAACAACGCTGTACAGAAGAAAATAACAAATAATCTTTTAACAAGAGAAAATCAAAAAATTGAAATTGACAATTATATTATTAATCTGAAAGAAAGCCTGTGTGAAAAGAAAACACAGCTTGGATATCTGGTGATTTCAGTTTCCGATAAAAATGGTAATAAAGTGGATGCAGATATCGACAAAAAAAATAATACAATAAAATCATTTGGAGAAGATAATCGTTTTACATTTGAGTATGAAGCAACAGGTACATTTACTAAATATGCAGAATATAAAGGGAATAAATTATATATTTATGTTTCTTTTGAGATAAATAATGAAATTTGGCAGGATACAGACTTAAACAAATGCATAAAGATTACAGATACAGCAAAGAGAATCAATAAGAAATATAAGCAGTATAATTTTGATTTAAAATTTGCTGAAAATTGTAAAAAATTCAAGTCAAAAGATGGTGTATTATATCTGTCACCATTAGGTCTGAGATTTTTGACAGATACTACTATGGATGAGCTTGTAATCGCAATAAAAGATGAAAATGACAAAACAATTAATAGTTTTAGCAATAGTGATAATATGCTCAGTGAATCCGGTAAAAGGTACAAGGATATAACTAAAGTTCAGTATGCAGCAGAATTTGATGAATTGTTAGATATTAAGAAGATAAATAATATTTATATCAACAGAAATAAATTGGAAGAAGTTAAGTAACAATACGATGTAAAATAAGGAGATTTCTAATGATCATTGACAGAAAAAATGTTGAAGACACTTTTAAAAAATATACTGATAATTATGATACAAGTGATGAGAAGATTAAACTTAAGGTTGACCACACCTACCGGGTGGCGGCTCTTAGTGAGAGGATAGCAATATCACTTGGACTTGATAAATCTGATACAGACCTTGCGTGGCTTATCGGTATGTTGCATGATATAGGCAGATTTGAACAGTTAAAAAATTATGGGACTTTTTCGGATGCCGATTCCATAGACCATGCACACTATGGAGTTGAACTTTTGTTTGATGAGGGGCTTATATGGAAATTTGTTGATAAAACTAAACCAAAGGCAGATATTGAAGATGATAAATCAGAAGATAAGTTAAAAAAGGAATTTTCGGAGCTTGATATATTAAAAACTGCGATTTTTAATCACAGTGCATATCGCATTGAAGAAGGACTTCCTGAAAAAGTACAGATGTTTTGCAATATTATAAGGGATGCTGACAAGATAGATATATTAAAAGTGAATTATGATGTAACACTTGAGGTTATTTATGATGTAACAACGGAAGCTCTTAAAAATTCTAAAGTGACTGGGGAGGTTATGACGGCATTTATGGAGCATCATGCCGTACTTAGAAGTCTTAAAAAGACACCTATAGACAATCTTGTCGGTCATGCGGCACTTGTGTTTGAACTTGTTTATAATGAGAGTTTTAAGATAGTGAAAGAGCAGGGTTATCTTAAAAAGATGCTTTCTTTTAAATCTGCTAATAAAGAAACGGTAAAACAGTTTGAGTTACTTAACAGAGATATGGACGATTTTTTGAGAACAAAAAATTAGTTGGAATATTTCTTCAACTGTAATAAGTTATGACAGATGGATGTTAGAAGATGGAAATAACCATTTAGGCGTTAAAATCGACCATTTAGACATGATTTCACACAAGAAACATTTAATGTGGTAAAATGTAATTGTAAGAACAATGTAGCGTATTTTAAATATTAAAAAGGGAGGAGATTGTATGATGAAGATTAGAAAAAAAATTGTAGCATATGCGATGGTCGCAGTGCTTTCACTTCAAAGTGCATCGATTTCAAAAGCAGCCGTATATATTGATTATGGTTTGCAAAGCAAAAATGCTACTGTGTCAGAAGTGAGTGGTTTTAGTGACAAATGGGCAACGATTATTAAAAATGCAATAAAATCATGGAATAATTCAGGTGCAGGAGTTAAGGTAGCCCAGTCGGCAAATCCTGTCAGCACTTTGGAAGTTGATTCTTATGCCGATAGCTGGTATGGTCTTACGCAAATATTGCAGCTAGATAATGGTTATATAAGCAAAGCAGGTATAAAGATAAATCATAGAACAATATCAGGTGATGCCTCCAATTTCAATAGATTTGCCCAGAGTACGGTTGCTCATGAAATAGGGCATTTATATTGGCTTGCGGACAATCCGGTTGAGTCACCAGCGGGATATGATATGTCTCTTATGAATCACGGACGAAACAGAAATAAAATATATGAGCCACAGGTTTTCGATGTTTCAAATGTAAAAAGAAAATACAGCAGTAAAGCTGCTTATGATATATCAGATAGTATGACTGACGATACCGTAAATTATATAAGTGTAGATGAACCTGAGTACAATAAGGCTTCAAAATTTGTAAAGGCGGCGGATATACTTGTTTCGGGAACTGTTGCTGCACAGGAAACAAAAATGCTTGAAACAGGTACAGATAAAGAGAAAATGCCATATACGATATATAAGATTGAAGTTAAGGATAAATATAAGGGTGATTGCAGCAGTACGATATATGCAAAAAGACTTGGTGGAAAAATAGATGGCAGAGATAATATATTATCGGGTGCGGCTGACATAAATGTAGGAGAGTCATATGTATTTGCATTGAAAGATTATGGAAATGGTGATTATGGTTTTGTAAATACAACACAGTCTGCAATGGCACTAAAAAAATCTTCTATATATGAATATGGCGGCATCAACAGAAAGGATGTGCTTGCTTTAGCAGATACGGCATCTGTCCGGCGTATGGCTGCGGATGAAAAAATATATGGAACGGAGAAAGAATTAAAAAAAGCATCCGATGTTGTGGTAATAGGTGAGGTTATAGATTACTCATATGAAGTTATTGAGGATAATTTATATACTATATGGAAAGTAAAAGCTGACAGAGTTGAAAAAGGAAAAGAAAAGTCAGAGATTATTTATATAAAAACACTTGGTGGAAGAAAAGATACCTTAATAAGTCTTGTGGAAAATATGACAAAGATAGAATGTGGAAATTCATATAAGTTTTATCTTAAAGATTATGGTACAGATTATTATGGACTGACAAATTACAGTGAGAGTATTATAAAACTCAGGGTGGTGACTATTATAGATTAATAAATTATACCAACGGCATTTTTCAGAGAGAGCATTATGATTTTCCAATGAAATTTATACAAAGAGCAAGCCGAAAGGCTTGCTCTTTTATACACTTTATACATAAGTAATTATCACACTTCCGAATTTAACTTCTCCCGTCAGATAAACAACAGGTGAACCGGTACTTTTATTGCGATTTCGTTCTTCTATAGCACCTGCAAAAACTGAAGCTTTCGGTATAATCTGCCATTCTTTTGGAATGAAAAGCTGTGTAGAACCAAAACTCTGTCTGACATGGATCTCAGCAGACTCAGATATTATCTTTGCACTGTCAAAGTAAACTTTGAGTTCTCCGAATGAGCAGTCGAGGTCTGCTTTTTTAAAATCACCCGTGTTTATATATTTAGCTGATGCTCCAAAGCGGTTACTTCCATAGAAAGTATCGTTTGTATCTTCATTAAATACAGTCTGATGTCTGCCAACTTTGTCAGGGTCATCATAATCGTCCCATTCTGCGTGCTTGTTTTGGTTTGAATATTTATAGTTAAAATTCTTTTTTGGAAACAACATTGAAAAACCTATTGTCAGCAGTAAAGCAACAATAATAACAATTTTTGTTGATATATGCGGAAGTCCTAAAATGTTGTCAAATATTATCCATAAAAAGGCAAGTGAGAAGAAGAAACCTGCGAAACTTCTTTCTATAATTGAATTTATCGCTGTTCCGACAAAGATAACACCTAATATAAGTTTAGTTATGCTTACCGCAAGTGTTACAATGTGAAGCTGGCATAAGATAAGATAGCAGGCTACTGCGATGAGCATAAGCCCCCAAAAAATTGAATTTCTGTTTCTGTTCATGTTTAACCTCTTTTCCGTGCCTGATATGGCACTAAAATGTGTAAAGTTATTGTTGAAATTTTGCCGGTACCGTAATATGACAGGTTTATGTCAAATGATTTAAAATGCTGTGTAATATGTAATGCTATTATTTATGATAATTTAGTGTATGATGATTTTACAATTTGTGAAATCGCCTCTCCTCCATTTTATTTTTCAGCATTTTATAATATGCTCTTGAAACATAAACTTCTTTGTGCGTGTTATTAAATGATATAACACTTGATGCAGCAAGGTTTCTCTGTATTGAGTAGATAAGACTGCTGTTTACTATGGCTGATTTTGATATCCTGATAAAGGCTGCCGGGAGAATTTCTTCAAGTTCATAAAGTTTATATTTGGTTTCATACGCATCTGTTGCAGTATGAGCATATATAACAGAACTTTCTGTTTGAAAAAATAATATATCATTTAGGTTCATATAATATTCGGTATCGCCCTTGTAAAAAATTATCTGGTTTAAACTGCCGTTTCCGGCATCATAGCTGGCAAGCATTTGTTGTAGTTTGATAATATCCGGTGTAAGTTTGTGGCATTTGATGATGATTTCAGGTTCGCCTTCATCTGTCATTTCTAATAGTATTTTCAATTTTTTCATTCTCCCTTTTATAGTATTTCAGGTAATTGCAAAATATCATTTTTCAATATAAAATTGAATTTATTTTAGTCATAGATATGATAGTTTAGCAAATGCCTATATTGATGTCCCTTACATGATAAGATTAAAACATATGAGAGATTTTATGTAAATAGGATTTTGGCAAGAGGTAGATTTTTGATGGTAAGAGGTGAAAAATGATAGATTACCTGCTTGTATGGGCATATGAAAATTGATATAATTTAAAATACTATCAAGGAAATCACCAACTTTTATTGTGCATAGCCATAAATGATTGGTGAGGGCTTGCTTGTATCAGAAGGGTTCTGGTATGTTTACAGCAAAATCACAGCGGATTGCAAATATTTGTTTGAAAGAGGGAGGAAAATGCTTATGAAACACAATTTAAAAAAGAATGAAAAAAAGAAAAAAGTTGTATTTATCAACGGATGGAGAAAGCTGTGCAGTATGGTACTTATATTCAGCATGGCAGTATCACTTGGTGCAGGATATGTATCATCACAGGGGGTTGAAGCTAAGGCTTATGACACATCAATGTCTCAGTTTAACAAACAGTATCTCGATACAAACACTTTTACGGTAAAGGGTGAGGCTTATCTTGTTGGCACTGACAATGTTGCAAAGATAGGAAGTACGCAGACTGTTTATTCGGTGCCGGAGGGTACGAAGATTCAGGGAAAAACGATAAAATCCAAATATCTGCCACAGGATAATAACCAGACTGTCAAATATATCTGGAACGGCAGTGGAAATGTAGTCGGTGGAGGAATAGACTGGATAAGTGATCATAACTCCAGTGCAGCTTTCTTAGAGTATGAAACCACAAAATTCAAGGTACTTGCCTATGATGACCAGTGGGTTATCGTGTGGAGTGAAGGATATACACCATATAAAAACCTTACGGAATTTCAGTCGTGCAAAACTTATCTTGTACAGACGGCACACCGTCCGGGATTTTACCGTGTAAAGAGAGAACAGGTATGGCTTGATATGGGTCGTTATGAAAGCACCACCCCTAAGGATGGGGAGAAAGTTACTATTAAGGCAGAGGGCAAGACAACGAAGGCATTTGTCGGTATAAAACTTTTTAACGGAATACCGTCATGGGGGGATTCGTACCGTGTACCGATTAACACAAAGCTTCAGGTTGTATCTACAGAGCCGATAGAATCTAAGACAAAAGGTGACAAGTCAAAATACTATAAGATATATTTCAACGGTAAAAATTCCGTAGATTATATGAAATATAAAAGTTCCGGATATTATTATGTGAATGCGAAGTATGTGAATCTATATAATAAAGATACAAAAGTTCCAAAGGAAACTAAGGAAGGCAAGGTTTATAAACTTGCTGCAGGTAAAGAACTTAATGTATATGAGGAAAAGAGTACGACAAGTACGGTTCTGGGTGCAATGGAAAACGATGTCACAGTCGAATATTTCACTGATGAGACAGACGATACATGGACAACTATATGGTTTAACAGTAAAAAAGCATATGTAAAGAGTGCATACTTTTCAAAGTCTACAGCCGTAAGCGGTGGAAGTAAGGTTACTAATCTGCACATAAAAGATATTGTTAATAATCAATATGTCGTTGGCTGGGATGACCTTTACAACAGCACGGGATATAAAGTGGGAGTTATTACTTCATGGGATAAATTTCTTCTTGCAGCGAGTAAACAGATACCGGGCAGCAGAAATTATGAACTTATAGAAGATGCTGATGTTGAAACAAATTATTATAAGGTAAAAAAGTCCTGCTTTAATAAGAGAAAAACGATAGATATTTTTGTTTACGGACCGTCAAGCAAAGTAAGTGATACAGCACATATGACGCTTTCTGCACCGCCTGAGAGAGATGTAAAACCGATGGCAGAAACGAAATTATCTTATAACAAGAAAAAGAAGAAGTATGTTACGAAAAAGAATATTACGAAAAATACAGTAAAGATAGTGAATTTTTATACAGATTATGCAAAGTATGAACTTCAGTATTCTTCAAATAAGAATTTTAAAGATGCTAAAACTATCACTAAGTCAGGTGGAAATGTAAAAAAATATACAGGAAAATCTATTGTTATTAAGGGACTTAAACCTAACACGACATATTATTTTAGACAGAGATACAAGGCAGCGGTCAAGACAGATGCCGGAACAAAGTATCTTATTGCACCGTGGTCTAAGTCATTAAAGATTAAAACGCTTGCTAAGTAAAATAAATGTGTAAGTGCAATAAAAACAGCCGGGTTCGATAAAATCGAATCCGGCTGTTCTATGTTTTTGTTCTGTATCATGCATGGAACAATAGGCAAAATATCCATACATGATAAAGTTTTACTGGTTTTGATATAAAAATATAAGCATAATTTACATGATGAATAAATATTCATATGATGAATGTTATTCATCATGAATACTATCCATCGGTTTATTTTGAAACGGCTTCTACGCGAATAGTGTTTGTTTTTCCTGATACACCGCTCACCTGACCGCCGGTGAGGACAACATTGTCGCCTTTGTTTAAGTTAAATATTTTCTTTGCATGATTCATTGCGTGATAGAACATGACATCAACAGAGTTAAATTCCTCGCTGAGAACAGGAGTTACCCCCCAACTCAAATTTAATTTTCTCCATGCTTTTATGGATGTTGTCATGCCGATTATGTCAACAGGGCAGCGGAAACGGCTTACCATACGAACTGTATTTCCTGAAAGTGAACTTATGACAATACCCTTTGCGTTTGTATCAATAGCCATTGCACAGGTAGCGTGCGATATGGCATCAGTATTATCCTTTATTCTGTATTCAGTGGTTCTGAAGCGTTTTGCATAGTCAATATTCTTTTCCGTATATAATGCGATTTCTGCCATGTTTTTAACGGCAGCGACAGGGTATTTTCCTGAAGCTGACTCACCCGAAAGCATTATTGCCGATGAACCATCATAGACTGCGTTTGCAACATCAGAGATTTCAGCTCTCGTAGGGCGAGGATTCTGTATCATTGATTCAAGCATTTCAGTAGCAGTTATAACTCTTTTTCCGAGAAGTCTGCATTTTTTGATAAGATATTTCTGGATGGCGGGAACTTCTACAAATGGAATTTCCACACCTAAGTCACCTCTTGCAACCATGATTCCGTCAGCAATCTCGCAAAGTTCTTCAATGTTTTCGACACCTGAGCGGTTTTCAATCTTAGCGATAATATCAATATCTGAACCGCCGTTTTCATTTAAGAAGTTTCTAAGGTCGAGTAAATCCTGCTTTGTTGAAACAAAAGATGCTGCAACAAAATCGACCTCATTTTTGATACCAAAAAGCAAGTCTTTTTTATCCTGTTCGCTCAGATAAGGACCAGTCATCACATGATTAGGGAAATTCATGCTCTTTCGGTCGGACATTTCTCCGCCGACAATTACTTTACATATTGCATCATTTCCCTTGAGTTTAGCAACCTCAAAAATAAGTAAGCCATTGTTTACAAGGATGGTGTCACCGATTTTCAGCTCATTTATAAGATTTTTGTAACTGACTGATACACGCTTATTGTTTCCCTCAACCTCGTCAGTAGTAAATATAAAGGTGTCACCATCTTTTAAAGTAATTTTATGATTTTCAAATGTGCGTATCCTGTATTCAGGACCTTTTGTGTCGAGCATTATCGCTATTGGAAGACCAAGTTCTTCTCTTACTTTTTTGATTCTGTCTATCTTCTGCTGATGTTCTGGATGAGTTCCGTGAGAGAAATTAAGTCTCGCAACATTCATGCCTGCTAAGCACATTTGTTTTAATGTCTCTTCGCTTTCACTTGCCGGACCAATGGTACAAATAATTTTAGTTTTTCTCATGATGAGTAGCTCCTTTCGATTAGACGATTTACTTTTCAGTGCTTTTATTTATCATATCATCGCCATGTTCGCCGGTAGCATCAATATCGCTGCCCGAAAACCACAATCCAAATGCGGTAAGACCAACAATGAATAATATACCGATAATAATCAAAATGATTCGTAACATAACTTTTCCCTCCTGATATATGTTGGTACAGTGATTTTTTTAACCGTACATATGATAAAAAGCTATGTTAAATTTTCTTTTTTCCATCCTTCATATGTATATAATCGATGATAAAGGCTGTTGACCTCGGCTCACAAGCGACTGAAATATATTCAGAAAGACCTTGATACAGAGGGATATGTATCGTATCAGATATGTTTGCCAAATACAGCAGCGATTTGTAGGTGTTTGAAAAAGTTCGTATTTTATGAGAAATCTCAGGACGGGATATAAGCTCCTGTCTGCCAAGCATCTCTGGAGTACATATATCTTCGCCGGAAGATGTTATGGATAAATTATATATTGCCTCTTCAGAATGAACAGATGCAGCCTGATCAATAAAAGGTGTGGATATGGTTGATGTGTAAGAAACAAGGCAGGAAAGAATTATACACAATGTAACAAGTAAACTTGTATATCTGCATTGTTTTTCATTGAAACGCATATCTGCTCCACCTCCTTTTTAAAAAGCCGCTCATAAATTACTTATAAGAATAGCACATTGATATCAATAGGGCAAATATATTTTTGTAAAATTTATTGGATTATGAACCATTTATGATAATGTCCTAATATACCGCAAAGGAAATTGAAAGAGTCTGATTACTCGCGAAATTATCGTCGTTTTTCGACAACTAAAAGAAAAATTAAAAAAAATTTGATTATTTTATTTGTTTTTATGTCGTATTATGATAAAATATGTACAAAAAATACTTGTTTATGTATAAAAATAAGCGGTTATATGCCGTGATTATAGTGGTATAGAATAATAAAAATCATGAATAGTTTTGTGTCTGGGCACACTTGGCACAAATTTTATGTATTGGTGTTTACACTTTATGTGAGGGCGTAATCACTAAAAATGCAAAAATGTGTGCAGAAATGAGGCATATGTATGAAAAGGAAAATATTATCACTTTTAATGACATTCTGCATGGTGTTTTCTTTGACATCCTGTGGGAGCGGAGGGAAAATCGTTGACATGGTCACTAATGATACAGGCGAAAAGACGGAGGTATCACAGAACTCAGATACGGCGAAAAAGGCTGCCGATACGAACAAAGCCGGAATGAAGACTATTTCTAAAGATGAGCTGAAGATAGGTGTTCTTTATATAGGAAGTGCATCGGAGACTTCAGGTTATACATATGCACATGAGATAGGTATTCAGGGTATGGCGAACAATATCGGTCTGTCGGATAATCAGATAGTAAGAAAAGAAAGTGTAAGTGATAGTGATGAGAAAGCTATAAAAGCAGCCTTGCAGGATTGTGTTGATAAGAAATGTAATGTAATCTTTACGACAAGCTGGGGATATATGAACCAGACTGAAGAATTTGCGGAGAAATATCCTGACATATATTTTGCAAATGCAACTGGGTATCTGAGCAATGGCAAAAACTTTACGAACTATTTCGGCAGAATTTATCAGACGAGATATTTATCAGGTATAGTTGCAGGGCTTAAGACAAAGACAAATAAGATAGGTTATGTTTCTGCTATGGGTACGGATAACAGTGAGTGTACCGGAGGTGTTGACGCATTTGCGATAGGTGTTGAGTCGGTAAACAAGGCTGCAAAGGTAAAAGTTGCCGTGACAAATTCATGGTACGCACCGGATGATGAAAAAAAAGCATCAGATGCACTTATAGCAGCGGGGTGTGATGTGCTGGCACAGCATTGTGATACGACAGCACCACAGGAAGCTTCACAGGACAATGGTACATGGTCGATAGGTTACAATTCAGATATGAGTAAGGAGACACCAAAAGCAACGCTCACATCTGTTATCTGGAACTGGAGTGCTTATTACACATCATATATAAGCAGTATCATCAATGCTTCATATGATGGCAAAAATTATTATGGTGGAATGAAAGAGAACCTTGTAAGTCTTACAGAATTGTCATCGCTTTGTGAGAGCGACACAGCGGATAAGATAAAAGAAGCAAAGGAAAATATCATTTCAGGAAAGTTTGGAGTGTTTGACGGAGTGTTAAAGACAAACACGGGAAAGACTGTAGGAAAAGAGGGAAAGACACTTGATGATGCCACTATAACAGGAAAGATAAACTGGTATTATCACAATGTATCGCTGATAAACTGGAAATAGACAGGGGGTATGCCGTTATGAGGAGATTTGAAAACTGGAAATTAAAATATAAGATTTTATTTGTGGCACTTTTGCCAATTCTTGTAGTATGTATAGCCGTGATGGTGATTAATAATACGGTTATAAAAAATACTTTACTTGACAAGACAAAAAATGAACTTAAGGCGACGGCGGAGGCTTTGAGTGCCGCTTACAATCAAAATTCAGGTGAGTATTTCAAAAATGATGACGGTGAGATATGGAAAGGTACATACAATGTATCGCTTTCCCAAAAGCTGGTTACGGAAATGAGCGAGAAAACTGGAAGCAGTCTCACATTTTTTTATGGGGATAAAAGGCTTGTAACTTCCCTAAAAGATAAAAAAGGTGATTACATTCTTGGTTCTAAGGCAGGAGATTATCTAAAGAAAAATGTTCTTGAGGGAGGAAAGGATGTATTTACAAGTCGTGTCAGCGTAGAGGGGACTATGTATTATGGCTATTACATCCCAGTAAAGCAAAATAACAGTGATGACATAATAGGAATGATATTTGCCGGTATGCCGGTAAGGGAAGTTGATAAGACGATAAATCTCGTTAGCGGACTGTTGTTTTTGATATTAGGTATCGTGCTTATTTTAACGATACTTGTCAGCGTACTTGCATCAAAGGAAATTGCATCGGCGATAGAGGATAGTGTACTTGTCGTACAAAATATGGCATCGGGAAATTTAAATGTAAGTATAAACCGGAAAAATCTCGGCAGAAAAGATGAAGTAGGTAAACTTTCAGCCGGTACGAAAAGCCTTCGTGAAAGTCTTGGCAATATGATAGGTGCAATATCGGATAATACACTTAGTCTTGATGTTGCATCTCAGGATATGAGTAATATCGCAGGGCAGGCAAGTGACGCTATGGATTCGATAAGTGAAAATCTTAAGAGTGTGCTTGAAAGTGCCAAAAATCAGGCAGAAGTGACTGCAAGTGTTGATGACAATGTCAATAATATCAACATGATGCTCAAACAGACCGGGGACGAGGCAGACGGACTTTCAGATGCAGCGGATGATATGCTTGGAACGGGCAGAGAGGTCGATAACAGTCTTAAAAATCTTTACAATTCAAACGAAGAAGTTCTTGATGCGATAGAGAGGATAAGAAAGCAGACGAGCGAGACGGATATTTCTGTTGATAAGATAAAAGAAGCGGTAAATCTTATAGCGTCCATTGCAGAGGAGACAAATCTTTTGAGTTTAAATGCGTCCATAGAAGCGGCGAGAGCCGGGGAGAGTGGAAAAGGTTTTGCTGTTGTAGCTGTTGAGATAAGTAAACTTGCGGAACAGAGTAATGCGGCATCAGCCGACATAGAAAAAATGATAATGGATCTCGGAAAAAATTCTGAGAGAACAGTAGAGACTATGGAAATGGTTCAGGATGCGATAAACAGACAGTCGGATGATATGAACAATACCAGAAAGATATTTGAAAAGGTAAAAGACCGCATAAACCTTGTAGCAAAAGGTGTTGCAAATATTAGGGAAGCCACGGAGAGACTGGAAGGCGAGACTACATATATAGCTGAGGATATTAACGGACTTAATGCGGCAGCAAACAAGAATATGGAAAATGTAAAAGAGACAATGGAAGCCGGTGAGGAAGTCCTTAAAGTTGTGAAGAATGTCAGTAGTATGTCCGTGAATGTCAATACAGCCGCTAATGAAATGATGCAGTCGGTTGAAAAATTCAGAAAAAAGCAAATATAAGATAGTAAAAGCCTTATCATTAGTGATAAGGCTTTTACTATCTTTAAAGAAAAAAGAGGATTGAACTATCAGTCTTTGCTGATAGTTCAAAAAATAATGTAAAAAATGTGTACTTAATTGTTGATTAAGTACGGTACAAAAAGGAGTTGGTCTGCGATAGAGGGAGCTATCACAGACCCAAATGAAAAAAATGAAAAAGAATCTATCTCAAACATAAGTCAATAAGCTAATTTAGTTGTTGTCGAAACAGGTGACAAAAATAAGAATCACTGTATGTTTAAATTCCTACTTTTGTTTTACTCACCCGCTTCATTTATGTTTATAAGTACATTATATATGTTAATTGTGTTTGTTTTGTGTTTCATTTATGAAGTGATTGTGAAAATAAGCCCTTAAATCTAAACAAAATCTAAAAAAACACCGACAGAAGGTATGTTTTTTGTCGGTGCTTTTAAAAAGTATTATTTTAAAGTAATAAAATAATTTATTTGTACTTGTATAAGTATTGTATATTAAAAATTTAAAATATATAAATATGATTAAATCTGTCCGTATTTCTTAAGAACAGCCTGTATTCTTTCAGTAGGGTTTAACAGATCACTTATTGACTGGTCATGATTGAGTGTGTCAATAAGAAGAGCAACATATTTGCTCATATCAACATTGATATAGTAATCTCTTTTTAGAACTTCTTCAGGCTGATATACAAGATTTGTAGTAAGAACTTTGTCGATAAGTCCTTTTTCGTGAGCTTCATCAAATTTTTCCATTCCGTTTGTGAAAAGACCAAATGTAGCAGCTACAAATATACGGTTAGCTTTTCTTCTCTTTAACTCTGTGGCAACATCTATCATACTTTCGCCTGAAGAAATCATATCATCAATAATAATAACATCTTTTCCTTTGAGGTCTGAACCTAAAAATTCATGTGCTATGATAGGATTTCTTCCATCGACAATTTTACTGTAATCACGGCGTTTATAGAACATTCCTACATCAATACCGAGGACATTTGCATAATAAACGGCGCGTCCCATAGCACCTTCGTCAGGACTGATAACCATAAGGTGGTCAGTATCAATCTTGAGGTCATCGACATTTTTAAGGAGAGCTTTTATAAACTGGTATGTCGGCTGAACCGTTTCAAAACTCTTTAAAGGAATGGCATTCTGAACACGAGGGTCATGTGCATCAAAAGTGATAATACTCTCAACACCCATCTGTGTAAGTTCCTGAAGTGCAAGGGCACAATCGAGTGATTCGCGTGCACTTCTTCTGTGCTGGCGGCTCTCATATAAGAAAGGCATAATAACAGTGATTCGTCTTGCTTTGCCACCGACAGCGGCAATAATACGCTTAAGATCCTGATAATGGTCATCAGGAGACATATGATTTGTCTGACCACATACAGTATAAGTCAGATTGTAGTTACATACATCTACTAAGATATAAAGATCCTGACCTCTGACTGATTCTCTGATAATACCTTTTGCTTCGCCGGAACCAAATCTTGGGCACGCTGAATCAATGATGAATGAGTCTCTGTTGTAGCCTGCAAAAGAAGCCGCAGTAGCATGATTTTGTGCTCTGTCATTTCTCCAGTCAACAATATAGTCATTGACTCTTTTTCCCATGTCCCTGCTGCTCTCAAGTGCAAGAATACCGAGAGTACCATAAGGGATTGTTTCAGCTAATTTGTCATGTCGTTTCATAATAGTTTGTCCTCCATAATGTATTTGGATAAAGGAAAATAAATAATTTTCCCAGGTTAAGAGATAGCAATCTTAATGCGTATATCGTCACCGGCTATCATATAAAAATTATAATATCCGGTAAATCTTGAAAAGATACGCTCACTGTATCGTTCTCTCAATTCCTGAAATGAGAGATTTGTTGATATAATTGTTGATTTTTGTTTCATGTGTCTTTCTTCTATAAAATAATACAACTGGGAAGTTGTAAAACTGTTTGCCAGTTCTGTGCCCAGATCATCAATGATAAGCAGTTCACAGTTTAGAATGTATGAGACTTGTTCGTTGTTAATATACTCATCAGTCTTATAGAACTTATTTTTTTCTAAAATATCAAAAAGCTGCAAAGAAGTCAAGTACACAACGGTATGCGAGGTGTCTAAAAGCTCTTTTGCTATGCAGTGTGTAAGAAAAGTTTTTCCAACACCGGTTTCACCATAAAAGATGAGGTTATCATATGCCGTGTCAAAATGTTTAACAAAGTCAAGACAAACATCTCTGACTCTGAGAATATTTTCACGCGCTGTTAATGATAAATTTTCTATAATATGACTATTATCATAAAAATCCGGGTTAAAAGTATTAAAATTCTCTTTTTCAAGTATATCAGATAAATTTGAATTGGCATATAAAGAATTTATCTCATATTGTTTAAGACAGTGGCATGGTTTATTATCAATGTATCCTGTGTCCATACAGTCTTTACATGAATAGATAGGCGAAAGATAATCAGCCGGATAACCGTTTTTTGTAAGAAGTTCAATCTTTTTGCTGACAAGCTGTGATTTTTTTTCACGGTATGTCTGTTCATCAAGTTTTTCATCGGGACTAAGAAGTTCCATGCGTGCCTGATTTGTGGAAAGATTGATGATTTCATTTTGAATTTCCTTAAGTTTTGGAATTTTGTTAAAAAGCTTTTCATATCTTGCTGCAACAATGCGTTTGTTTTTTAATCTCAACTGGTCATACTTATACATGATATCACGATATTGAGTGTTTGATAATCCCATAAATTTCCTCCATTATAAAGATATGTACTCTCGGTATCTTCTTAAAACGAGTTGTTTTGGCTGGATTTACGATATACTGTTTTCATTTTTCGTACACTGTGTACGCACTGTGAAAATGTCATTGTGTATCAAAAATCCATATCGAAATTCTTCGTTCAGAAAATTCCGAGAGCACATAGATGGAAAGTTTTGCTGTTGCTGGTTCAGCGTGCAAATCTTTATTATCTGTTTAAAAGTTTTTTTTCAAGTTCACTTATCTCAGCGTGAGATGTATCTCTCTGTCTGAAAGTGTTAAATTGGTTTTTCTTTACATAACCATTAACGGAGCTGCCTGTTGTGTTATATCTGTAGCTGCCTGAATTTGAGTTATCCTTTTGTGATTTTTTATCAGCTTTGTTCTTGGCATATATTTCGTCAGCTTTTTCAACATCGAGTAATGTTTTTATACCTGATTTATGCCAGTTGTCGAGTATGCCATCTGTATATTTGAAGTCTGCTTTCTGGATTTTTAACATTGTGCGGTTGCACGCTTCAAGAATTACGCTTAAGTCAATGCTCCAGTCTTTCTGCCACTTTTCAACAAACTGTTTTTCAATCATTGCGAGAGGTCTTCCAAGTCCAAACGCTTTTGATATGGCGGTATGTGCCGTATTGTAATCAGTAGATTCTTTTTTTGCATCTTCAGGTGTTTTTACACCGCGCTCATGCCAGGCTAATGCAACAGCCTGTATGTAGCTTGAATTACTCTTTCCGAGTGAGATACAATATTCATAAAGATGAAGAAGTAAGTCGGAAGAAAAGTGCAATGTACCATAAAGATATGATATAAGTTCTATCTCATTTGGCTTGAACGGTCTTTCAAGAAACGATTCGATAACCTGACATGCCCATTTAAAATCCTGATTTGAGGCAAGTTCTTTTAATTGTTTAGGAGAGACAGTAACAGGTTTGCTGTTTAAAAATCTGTTTTCTGTTTCTTTAGTGCCGGAAAAAGGCATCTGTTCAGTACTTGCTATATCATCAATTACTTCGTCAGTCTGTGTATACTTCTTTATGGATTCATATACATCATCAGGGTTATACATATCTATGGAAATTAAGTTATCTTCATTATCAACAGTGATGCAGATAAGCCCTTTTTTTTCCCAATGCTGTAAAGCACGAATAATATCTCTTTCGGTGCTGTCCATTTTATCAGCAAGCTCGGAAACCGATATGTCCGTTTTTCCAGCCTGGATATATTCTGACAGGTAAAGATAAACTTTTACATAACTGCCGTTTGCATCAAGCATAAAATGCTCGATAAAAGCATTGCTTATCACTGTATTCGGTTTTATATATCCCGTACAGGAGAAAACATTTTCCATGATAAACCTCGTTTCTTTGTAGTATAAAATTTATGATATAAATAGTCCACCGAATTGTATTTTATCATGTTTTAAAAATGTTTCAAGTCATTGATGTAAAACAGCTATGTGGATTGATAAAATGTGGATAATGTGGAAAATGTTAATAATAGGACAAAATGCCTGAAATACCTATTATACCGGGAATAAAAATATCCACAATGGATTGTGAAGAATTATTAACAATCTATTGTGGATAATGTGGATAACTTATTTGTTGACGAGTGCTTCGCCTATGGATACTACATTTCCGGCACCCATAGTTATCAACAAATCACCGTTGATACAATTTTCAAGTAAAAATTTTTCAATTTCATCAAAACTTGGAAAATAGTATGCTTTTTTGCCAAGTTTTTCAAGCTCCGCCTGGAGTGTTTTTGATGAAATATCGCCCGGATCCTGTTCTCTGGCAGCATAAATATCAGCAAGAACAATATTTTCTGCAAGTGAAAGAGCCTGCACAAATTCTTTTAAAAGAGCTCTTGTTCTGCTGTAAGTGTGCGGCTGGAAAACGCACCAGAGGTGTTTGTGTGGATATTTCTGTGCTGCAGCAAGTGTAGCTGCGATTTCTGTCGGATGGTGTGCATAATCATCAATGACAGTAACACCGTTAAATGTACCTTTAAGTTCAAAACGGCGTTCAGTTCCGACAAAATCAGAAAGACCATTTAATATAGAAGCTTCGTCTATTCCATAATATTCTGATAAAGCTATTGCCGAAAGTGAATTTGATATATTGTGCCTGCCAACTACATTAAGCTTAATCTGCATATCTGTTTTCTGGCCGTTTCTTATGAGTGTGTAACAGCCATGACCTTTTTCATCAAAGCTGATGTCTGCTGCAGAGTAATCGGCACCATCATCAAGACCGAAAGTGATGACCTTGCATTTGAGTCCGTCTGTTATCTCGTTTAATTTGTCAATATCCTTATTTATAACAAGGACACCGTTTTCTGGTATAAGTTCTGCGTATTTGCGGAATGAATGTCTTATGTCGTCAATGTCTTTGAAGAAATCAAGATGGTCTGCATCGACATTTAAGATGATTCCTGCTGTAGGATGGAATTTTAAAAAGCTGTTTGTGTACTCGCAGGCTTCAGTGATGAAATTCTCTGAATGGCCGATGCGGATATTTCCGCCTATTGCATCAAGAATACCGCCTACTGATATAGTAGGGTCTTTTTTTGCCGCAAGAAAAATCTGTGACAGCATTGAAGTGGTAGTAGTTTTGCCGTGAGTACCGGAAATGCCGATGGCATTTGGATAATTTTTCATGACCTGACCTACCATTTCAGCTCTTTCCATCATAGGAATACCAAGCTCTTTTGCCCTGACAAATTCAGGATTATCAGGATGAATTGCAGCAGTGTAAACCACAAAGTCAATATCTGCTGTAATATTTTCGGTTTTCTGTCCATATATGATATTTATGCCTAAGCTCTCAAGATGATCTGTTATCTTGCTTTCTTTCATATCTGAGCCACAGACATTGAAGCCGTTTTCATGAAGAAGCTGGGCGAAACCGCTCATGCTTATACCCCCGATTCCGATAAAAAATACTTTGCATGGATTATTAAGATTTATTTGATACATAATTCCACCGTCCTATCTGTTTTTATAAGTTATCTCTTCTTATATTAAAACAATGAATGGAAAAAAACAATTACAAAATAAAAATGTAATAAAAATATAAATTATTTGTAATTAAAAGGGATTAAAAAACTTATTATGGATGCACGAATTAAAAATTAGAATTAAAGAGAAAAAGCTGATGAACTAAAGGAACAACAAAGAAATTTTTGCTAAATATTTATACATAATAGGTAAATTATGAAAAAATTTGTTAAATATTACAAAAAATAGTTTAAAAAAAATGACGAATTTGTTCACATTTTGTTCATGATGTGTTATAATAAATTGCACGGGGAATGAATATACTATATTGTCACAAAAAAAATCCGTAATTGTGAAATATGAAATTTCGTAAAAGGTCATAAATGGTTTATTCCATTGCCTTGAACTTATAGGTGGACAAGTAATGGGTGACTGTATATATATGAATTTCAAACGAAAAAACATAAAAGGGGTGATAGTGTGATTAAAAAAGAAATGATAGCGATGCTTTTGGCAGGCGGACAGGGCTCAAGACTTGGAGTTCTCACTGCTGATGTTGCAAAACCGGCAGTGTCATTCGGAGGAAAGTACAGGATTATTGATTTTCCGCTTAGCAACTGCATTAATTCAGGAGTAGACACGGTAGGTGTTCTTACACAGTACCAGCCACTTAGGCTGAATACACATATTGGAATAGGTATTCCGTGGGATTTGGATAGAAATGTAGGTGGTGTGTCTATACTGCCACCATATGAAAAGAGTGCAAGCAGTGAATGGTACACGGGAACGGCAAATGCAATCTATCAGAATTTAAAATACATGGAATATTTTAATCCTGACTATGTGCTTATACTTGGCGGAGATCATATTTATAAGATGGATTATGAGGTCATGCTTGATTTTCACAAGGCAAATAAGGCTGATGTTACACTTGCAACGATTCCGGTTCCTATCGAGGAAGCAAGCAGATTTGGTGTAGTGATAACTGATGATAGCGGAAAGATTCAGGAGTTTGAGGAAAAACCTGAGCATCCGAGAAGCAATCTTGCTTCAATGGGTATTTACATATTCTCGTGGCCTGTTTTAAGAGAGGCACTCATAAAGCTTAAAGACCAGCCGGCGTGTGATTTTGGAAAACATATTATTCCTTATTGCCATGAGCAGGGAAAACGCATCTTTGCATATGAGTACAACGGATACTGGAAAGATGTAGGAACACTCGGAGCATACTGGGAAGCAAACATGGAACTTACAGACCTTATACCTGTATTTAATCTTTATGAGGAGTATTGGAAGATTTATACAAAGAGTGATAAGATTCCACCGCAGTTTGTATCAGATGAAGCGTCTATTGACAGATCGATTATAGGTGAAGCTTCAGAGATATATGGCAATGTAAGTAATTCTGTTATAGGTACCGGTGTATATATTGCACCCGGAGCTGTAGTAAGAGACTCCATCATTATGAGTTCATCATATATTGATGAGGGCACTGTTATAGACAAGGCTATAATTGCAGAAAGTGTAAAGATAGGAAAGAATTGCAAGATTGGTGTCGGTGAAGAAAAACCAAACAAGTTTAAGCCTGATATATATGCTTTCGGACTTGCGACTATAGGTGAGGATAGTGTTATCCCGGATGGAGTAAGTGTAGGAAAGAATACGGCTATATCAGGAGTGACGGAACTTAGCGATTATCCAAACGGATTGCTCGACAGTGGTGAAAGTTTGATTAAGGCAGGTGATAAGGTATGAGAGCAATAGGAATCGTGCTTGCTGGAGGAAACAGCAGCAGAATGAAAGAGTTATCAAACAAAAGGGCAGTGGCAGCTATGCCTATCGCCGGCGGATACAGGAGTATTGACTTTGTTCTTAGCAATATGAGCAATTCGCATATCCAGAAAGTAGCTGTATTTACACAGTACAATGCAAAATCACTTAATGAACATCTCAATTCATCAAAGTGGTGGGATTTTGGAAGAAAGCAGGGAGGTCTGTATGTGTTTACGCCTACGACTACACCGGAAAACAGTTATTGGTACAGAGGAACTGCCGATGCCATAGCACAGAACCTTGATTTTCTCAAATCAAGCCATGAACCATATGTTGTAATCGCTTCAGGTGATGGCGTTTATAAAATGGACTACGCAAAAGTGCTCGAATATCATATTGCAAAAAAAGCAGACATTACTATAGTTACATCGACGGTTGATGAGAGAGATGATCCAAGTAGATTTGGTGTTATAAATACCGATGCTGACGGCAGAGTTACTGACTTCGAGGAGAAGCCTATCACGACAGACGGTCGTCAGGTTTCAACGGGTATATATATAATAAGAAGACGCCAGCTTATAGAACTTATAGAAAAAGCTGCTGAGGAAGAAAGACATGACTTTGTAACAGATATTCTTATAAGATATAAAAATGTCAAGAAGATATATGCTTATAAGATGGATACATATTGGAGCAATATCGCATCAGTTGATTCTTATTACAATACAAATATGGATTTTCTTAAGAAAGATGTGAGAGATTACTTCTTTAGACAGTATCCTGATATATATTCAAAGGTTGAAGATCTTCCACCGGTTAAATATAATCTCGGTTCAAATGTGAAGAACAGTCTTGTTTCGAGCGGTTGTATAATAAACGGTTCGGTAGAAAATTCTATTCTGTTTAAAAAGGTGTATGTTGGAAATAACTGTACTATCAAAAATTCCATCATTTTAAATGATGTATATATAGGAGATAATACTCACATTGAAAACTGCATAGTTGAGAGCCGTGATACTATCAGGGCAAATACAAGTTATGTAGGAGAAAATGGTCAGATAAAGATTGTTATCGAAAAGAATGAAAGATATGCACTATAATAGGAAGAAATACATTTAAAAAAGAATATATAAAGCATTAGCACATCATGGCAGTTTGTCATGATGTGTTGTGGTGATAAAGGAAAAAAGGGGGTTAAGCTGTGCAGATAACAGATATAAGAGTACGAAAGCTTACAAAAGAAGGAAAGATGAAAGCTGTTGTATCGGTTACGTTTGATGATGTATTTGTTGTTCATGACATAAAAGTCATAGATGGCGACAAAGGACTGTTTATTGCAATGCCAAGCAGACGTGCGGGAGACGGTGAATATCGTGATATAGCACATCCTATAAATTCAGATATGCGTGACAGGCTTCAGAGTGAGATACTTGCAAAGTATGAAGAAGCTGTTAAAGAAATCAGGGAAAATGAAACTGCAGAGGAATAATATGCGGCAGCAGTTAGTATGTGATACTGTAAAACTAGAAAATATAAAAATGGTATAAGGTAAAAATCGCTAAAAGCATCGTATAAAAACGATGCTTTTTGTGCATTTTGTAGAAAAATGAAAAAAGTTGTGAAAAACTGAAAAAAGGCTTGCAAAACCTTTTGAGTCGGTGTATAATAGCAACTGCTGTGACATTGATAGCTGTGAAGCGTGAGGTTGCTGCCCTGATGGCAGGTTTTCCGTGGAGCGAATGTCAAGTTAGGAAACTGGCGACAAGTCACTGTACAACAATTTGATATCTTATATGTAACATTAGGAAACATATTTAGATAAGGCGGGATTTTCTGCGGCTTAATTGTAAACCATAGCAGGAAACACCCGGATAAGTGTACAGTCACCACTTGTTCCGCTGAAATTAGCAGACTTGGCAAAAAGCCAGATCAGTATGTCTGCAAAAAGTGCGAAAAGGAGGCGGCTTTTTTTATGGCAACAAATGTAATGAGAATTACACTTAAAGCGTATGACCACAATCAGATCGATCATGCTGCTGGAAAGATTATTGAGACATTGAAGAAAAACGGGGCAAAGGTTAGCGGTCCTGTACCTCTTCCAACAAAGAAGGAAGTTGTAACAATTCTTCGTGCCGTTCATAAGTACAAGGATTCCAGAGAGCAGTTCGAGCAGAGAACTCACAAGAGACTGATTGATGTTATCGCTCCTACACAGAAGACTATCGAAGCTCTTACTAAGATGGATATTCCTTCTGGCGTAGCAGTCAATCTTAAAATGAAAGAAAAATAATTCTGAGAATATCTCAGTTTGGAATGTTTCTTATATTATAAGAAAGAATTCCTATTTGAAATGAGTAAGTCCTTAGGGTTTATATATAAATCGCGTAATATGCGGTTCGAGTTTTTGGTTTACGAACTTGCACATTATAGACCGTCTAGGATGATTTCAAATTTTTTAGAATTTGAAATCCGCTGTAGATTAACAGGAGGTGCAAAACAATGAATAAAGCTATTTTAGCTACAAAGGTCGGTATGACACAGATCTTTAATGAAAACGGAGTTTTAACTCCAGTCACTGTACTTCAGGCTGGTCCTTGCTATGTAACACAGGTAAAGACAGTTGACAATGATGGATACAGTGCAGTTCAGGTAGGTTTTGTTGATAAGAAAGATAAAGTTATCACAAAAGATGCCTCAGGTAAAAAAGAAATCAAGAGAAGTCATGGTGTTAATAAGCCATTACAGGGACATTTTGCAAAGGCTGGTGTTTCTGGAAAGAGATATCTGAAAGAATTCAAGTTTGAAAACGCTGAAGAGTACACACTCGGTCAGGAAATCAAAGCTGATATCTTTGAAGCAGGCGACAAGATCGATGCAACAGGAACTTCAAAAGGTAAAGGATTCCAGGGTGCAATCAAGAGACATGGTCTTCACAGAGGACCTATGGGACATGGTTCTAAGTTCCACAGACACGCAGGTTCAAATGGAGCTTGTTCAGATCCGAGCCGTGTATTCAAGGGTAAGAAGATGCCTGGTCAGATGGGTTCAGTAAAAGTTACTATCCAGAACCTTGAAATCGTAAAGGTAGATGCAGAGCAGAACTTAATCTTAGTTAAGGGAGCTGTTCCGGGACCTAAGAAAGCTTGTGTAGTATTAAAGGAAAGCGTTAAGGCTTCTAAATAATTCTTTTAGAAAGGAGGAAAACACAGATGGCTAACGTATCTGTTTATAATATGGAAGGTAGCGAAGTTGGCAAGATGGACTTAAATGACAATGTATTCGCTGCAAAAGTAAATGAACATTTAATGCATATGGCTGTTGTTTTACAGCTTGCAAATAAACGTCAGGGCACACAGAAAGCTAAGACTCGTTCAGAGGTCAGAGGCGGTGGAAGAAAGCCTTGGAGACAGAAGGGAACAGGTCATGCAAGACAGGGTTCTACAAGAGCTCCACAGTGGACAGGCGGCGGAATCGTTTTCGCTCCAACTCCTAGAGATTACTCTTTCAAGATGAACAAGAAAGAGAAAGCAGGAGCAATTAAGTCTGCTTTGACAACAAGAGTAAATGAAGAAAAATTCTTCGTATTAGATTCTCTTAAATTTGATGAGATTAAGACAAAGAAAATGGTTGCTGTACTTGATGCATTAAAAGTAAACAAAGCACTTGTAATCCTTGATGGTGAGGACAATGCAAATGTTGCAGTTTCAGCAAGAAACATTGAAGGAGTAAGAACTGTTCCTGTAAATGCAATCAATGTATATGACATTATGAAATATGAGACAGTTATTCTTACAAAGAGTGCTGTAGCTAAAATCGAGGAGGTGTACGCATAATGGCAGATTTAAAGTATTATGACATCATCCAGAAGCCTATTATCACAGAGAAATCTATGACAGCTATGGAAGAAAAGAAGTACACTTTCGCTGTACACACAGAAGCAACTAAGGCTCAGATTAAAGAAGCTGTTGAGAAGCTTTTTGAGGGAACAAAGGTTGCTAAAGTCAACACAATGAACTTAGACGGAAAGACACGTCGCCGTGGTAGAACAGTTGGAAAGACAGCTAAGTCTAAGAAAGCTATTGTTAAGTTGACAGAGGATAGCAAGGACATCGAAATCTTTGAAGGTCTGTAAGATACAGCCCTAAAGATGAGATAAAGCATCCAGAGGTCGGAAATATCGCGTGGAAAACCTATCGCGCGAATCATTTTATAATGAGTATTGAAAGGAGAAAATGTCATGGGAATTAAATCATTTAACCCATATACACCTTCTAGAAGACACATGACAGTTGTTGACAGAACAGAGCTTTCAACGGCTGCACCTGAGAAGTCGCTCACAGTGTCATTGAAGAAGAACGCTGGTCGTAATGCTCAGGGTAAGATTACTGTAAGACATCGCGGTGGCGGTTCAAAGAGAAAATACAGAATCATTGATTTTAAGAGAAATAAAGATGGTGTTCCAGCAACAGTAAAGAGTATTGAGTATGATCCAAACAGAACAGCAAACATTGCACTTATCGCATATGCTGATGGACAGAAAGCTTACATCCTTGCTCCAGAAGGACTTAAGGTTGGACAGAAAGTTATGAACGGTGCTGATGCTGAGATCGCAGTTGGAAACTGTCTCCCACTTGAGAATATTCCAGTTGGTACACAGATTCACAACATCGAGCTTATGCCTGGTAAGGGTGGACAGCTTGTACGTGCAGCAGGAAACAGTGCACAGCTTATGGCTAAAGAAGGAAAGTATGCAACGCTCAGACTTCCTTCAGGCGAAATGAGAATGGTACCTATCGGTGCCCGTGCAACAATCGGTGTTATCGGAAACGGTGAGCATGCACTTGTAAACATCGGTAAAGCAGGACGTAAACGTAACATGGGTATCAGACCTACAGTTCGTGGTTCTGTTATGAACCCTAACGATCATCCACACGGTGGTGGTGAAGGTAAGACCAGTGTCGGACGTCCGGGTCCATGTACTCCTTGGGGTAAACCTGCTCTTGGTCTTAAGACACGTAAGAAGAACAACAAGTCAAATAAGATGATTGTTAGAAGAAGAGATGGTAAAGCCTTAACTAAATAATATATGCTGAGAAATGTTGAAGTAAGGCTTCAGCCTTAGCTAAATAATTTATTTAACAGGCAGCCACATGAGTTGAATTGGATTAGCCGGTGATCATTATACCGGCAGAATGGAGGATACAATGGCACGTTCATTAAAAAAAGGACCTTTTGCTGATGCCAGCCTTCTTAAGAAGGTAGATGCTCAGGTAGCATCAGGTGACAAGCAGGTTATTAAGACATGGTCTCGTCGTTCCACTATTTACCCATCATTCGTAGGTTTGACATTCGCAGTACATGATGGAAGAAAGCATGTACCTGTTTATGTTACAGAGGATATGGTTGGACACAAACTCGGCGAGTTCGTTTCTACAAGAACTTACAGAGGTCATGGTAAAGACGAAAAGAAGAGATAATATATAAATTGATGATGCTATGTGTGGCACAAGCCACCGTAGCAATTTCACAGAACTTGAAAGGAGGCTTCATCAAATGGCAAAGGGACATAGATCTCAAATAAAGAGAGAGAGAAATGAGAACCAGAAAGACACTAGACCTTCAGCAAAATTATCATACGCTAGAGTATCAGTACAGAAGGCTTGTTATGTGTTAGATGCCATCAGAGGCAAAGATGTAGAGACAGCAATCGGTATTTTAACATACAACCCAAGATATGCTTCAAGCATCATTTTAAAATTATTACAGTCTGCAGTTGCAAATGCTGAAAACAACAATGGAATGAATCCTGCTGATTTATACATTGAAGAGTGTTTCGCAAATAAAGGACCGACAATGAAGAGAATCAGACCAAGAGCTCAGGGTAGAGCTTACCGCATCGAAAAGAGAATGAGCCATATTACAATTATTCTTAACGAGCGTTAATAATTGCATCTGGTCTATGAAAGGAGAATATAATGGGACAGAAAGTTAATCCTCATGGTTTAAGAGTCGGCGTTATCAGTGACTGGGATTCTAATTGGTTTGCAGAGGAGAAATTTGCAGATTACCTTGTAGAAGATTACAAGATTAGAGAGTTCGTAAAGAAGAAGTTATACAGCGCCGGAATTTCAAAAATTGAGATTGAAAGACCTACTGACAAAGTTAGAGTTATTATTCATACAGCTAAGCCTGGTTTCGTAATCGGTAAGGGCGGCGAGGAAATAGAGAAATTAAAGAAAGAGCTTGCAAAAGTTATTGCTAGAAAGACAGCACTTGACATCAAGATCATGGATGTTAAGAACCCTGACAAACACGCTCAGTTAGTAGCTGAGAACATTGCTGCACAGTTAGAGAACCGTGTTTCTTTCCGTCGTGCAATGAAGTCTGCAATGGGTAGAACATTAAAGACTGGTGCAAAGGGTATCAAGGCATCTGTTTCAGGTCGTCTTGGTGGAGCTGATATGGCTCGTACAGAGTTCTACAGCGAAGGTACTATTCCACTTCAGACTTTGCGTGCAGATATTGATTATGGTTTCGCAGAGGCTGACACAACTTATGGTAAAGTTGGTGTTAAGGTATGGATCTACAATGGTGAAGTACTTCCAACAAAGAACAATGCCAAAAAGGAAGGGAGCGATAAATAATGTTAATGCCTAAGAGAGTTAAACATCGTAAGCAGTTCCGCGGTAGAATGACAGGAAAAGCGCTCAGAGGAAATAAGATCACAAATGGTGATTTCGGTATTGTGGCAATGGAGCCGGCTTGGATTAAGTCAAACCAGATTGAAGCAGCCCGTATTGCTATGACACGTTACATCAAGCGTGGTGGTAAAGTTTGGATTAAGATTTTCCCAGATAAGCCGGTAACAAAGACTCCAGCCGAAACTCGAATGGGTAAAGGTAAAGGTGCTCTTGAATATTGGGTAGCAGTAGTTAAACCTGGTCGTGTAATGTTTGAAATTTCAGGTGTATCTGAAGAAGTAGCCAGAGAAGCTTTACGTCTTGCAACACACAAATTACCTGTTAAGTGTAAGATCGTATCTCGTGCAGACTTAGAAGGAGGTGCGGGCAGTGAAGAGTAAGCAGTTTTTAGAGGAATTAAGAAATAAATCTGTTGAAGAATTAAACGCTGATTTAGATGCTGCAAAGAAGGAACTTTTCAATTTAAGATTCCAGAATGCAACAAATCAGTTAGACAATACAAGTAGAATCAAAGAGGTTAAGAGAAATATTGCCAGAATTAAGACAGTGCTCGCAGCACAGAATTAATTTGCATAACTCATTAACATGTTGAACGCAATCAACTTTGAAAGGAGGACACGATCGTGGAGAGAAATCTTAGAAAGACTCGTGTAGGTAAAGTAGTAAGCGATAAGATGGATAAGACAATCGTTGTTGCAATCGTAGATAACGTAAAGCATCCACTTTACAACAAGATCGTCAAGAGAACTTACAAGTTAAAGGCTCATGATGAAGAAAATACATGCAAGATTGGTGATAGAGTCAGAGTAATGGAGACAAGACCTTTATCAAAGGATAAGAGATGGAGACTTGTTGAAGTTATCGAGAGAGCTAAATAATTCATCAATATTATATAGAGCGTATGTAAGACAAGTTAATATATATTCGTGATTGATAACCGCATTATTATGCGGCAGAAAATGGAGGTAAACATGGTACAGCAGGAATCAAGACTTAAAGTAGCTGATAATACAGGTGCTAAAGAACTTCTTTGTATCAGAGTTATGGGTGGTTCAACCAGAAGATATGCCAACATCGGTGATGTCATCGTTGCTTCTGTCAAAGATGCAACACCAGGCGGAGTTGTAAAAAAAGGTGATGTTGTTAAAGCCGTTGTAGTTCGTACAGTAAATAGTACACGCCGTCCTGATGGTTCTTACATCAGATTTGATGAGAATGCAGCAGTAATCATCAAAGATGACAAGACACCAAGAGGAACTCGTATCTTTGGACCAGTCGCTAGAGAATTAAGAGACAAACAGTTCATGAAAATCGTTTCATTAGCACCAGAAGTGTTATAAGGAGGTGTCACACAAAATGGCAACTAGCAAGATTAAAAAGGGCGATACAGTAAGAGTGATCGCTGGTAAAGATAAAGGCAGAGAAGGCAAAGTAAGTTCTGTAAAGAATGGTAAAGTCGTTGTTGAGGGCATCAACCAGGTTACAAAACATGCTAAGCCAAGCCAGGCAAATCCACAGGGTGGTATCGTACAGCAGGATGCAGCAATTGATGTATCAAATGTTATGTATGTTAGCAATGGAAAAGCTTCACGTGTCGGATTCAAGATTGAAGATGGCAAGAAGGTTCGTTATGCAAAAGCAACTGGTGAAGTAATCGACTAATTTCAGAAAGGAGGCAGTTAGCTTTGACTCGTTTAAAAGAGACTTATCAGAATGAGATCGTTAAAGGAATGACCGACAAATTCGGTTATAAAAATGTTATGCAGGTACCAAAGCTCGCAAAGATCGTTATCAACATGGGTATTGGTGAAGCAAAAGAAAATTCAAAAGTTTTAGATGCAGCAGTAGCTGAACTTGAAATCATCGCCGGACAGAAAGTTGTTACAACAAAGGCTAAAAACTCTGTTGCTAACTTCAAAATCAGAGAAGGCATGCCTATCGGATGTAAAGTTACACTCCGTGGCGACAAGATGTATGAGTTCTTAGATCGTCTTGTAAATTTAGCATTACCTCGTGTACGTGACTTTAGAGGTGTAAACCCTAATGCATTTGATGGTAGAGGTAACTATGCACTTGGAATCAAGGAACAGTTAATCTTCCCTGAAATCGAATATGACAAAGTAGACAAAGTAAGAGGTATGGACATTATATTTGTTACTACCGCTGAAACTGATGAAGAGGCTCGTGAATTATTAACACAGTTCGGTATGCCTTTCAAGAAATAAGGAGGTAATTTCATGGCTAAGACTTCTATGAAAGTTAAGCAGCAGCGCAAAGCTAAATTCTCTACAAGAGAGTATAGCCGTTGTAGAATTTGTGGTCGTCCACATGCTTATTTAAGAAAATACGGAATTTGCAGAATCTGCTTCCGTGAGTTAGCTTATAAAGGACAGATTCCAGGCGTGAAGAAAGCAAGCTGGTAAGGAGGTAAACTAAGATGATGACGAGCGATCCTATTGCAGATATGCTTACAAGAATCCGTAATGCAAACACTGCAAAGCATGATACAGTAGATGTACCTGGCTCAAAAATGAAGGTTTCTATCGCTGAAATCCTCAAAAAAGAAGGTTACATTAAGGATTTTGAAATGATAGATGTTGATGGAATCAAGATGATCCACATCACATTAAAATACGGCGCAAACAAGAACGAGAAGATTATTACAGGAATCAAGAGAATTTCTAAACCTGGTCTTCGTGTTTATGCCGGAAAAGATGAACTTCCTAAGGTACTTGGTGGACTTGGTATTGCAATCATTTCTACAAACAAGGGTGTTATGACAGACAAGGAAGCTAGAAAAGAAAATGTTGGCGGCGAGGTTCTTGCATTTGTTTGGTAATCCGGACGATGCAACCCTAAGCTTAATATAAACCGAAAGAAAATATGGAGGTGCGGCATATGTCACGTATCGGAAGAATGCCTATCGCGATACCATCAGGTGTAACTGTTGATATTGCAGAAAATAATAAAGTGACTGTAAAAGGACCAAAGGGAACTCTTGAGAGAGTTTTACCTGCAGAGATGGAAATTAAGAAAGAGGGCGAGGAAGTTATCGTAAACCGTCCAAACGATCTTAAGAAAATGAAATCTTTACATGGTCTTACTAGAACTCTTATCTACAACATGGTTGTAGGTGTTACAGAGGGCTATCAGAAAGAGCTCGAAGTAAACGGTGTTGGTTACAGAGCTCAGAAACAGGGAAAGAAACTTACACTTTCTCTTGGATATTCTCATCCTGTTGAGATGGAAGATCCAGAAGGTCTTGAAGTAATCGTTGAAGGACAGAACAAAATTATCGTTAAAGGTATCGATAAGGAAAAAGTCGGCCAGTACGCAGCTGAAATCAGAGAAAAGAGAGCTCCGGAACCTTATAAGGGTAAAGGAATCAAATACTCTGATGAGGTTATCAGACGTAAAGTTGGTAAGACAGGTAAAAAATAAATTTCGTGAAGGCAAAAGTGAGGATGGTCTTGACAGCAAATGTCATGTTTACATGACAATATTGCTGTGGAGAGCATACGAACGCGCCCGCGAGCGAGGAAATACGAAGTATTTTCGAGCTTTTGTCTGAACAGGCAAACAAAAAAAGTATAAGGAGTGAATATACGATGATTAAAAAGCAGTCAAGAAGTGAAGTTCGTGTGAAGAAACACATGAAGGTTCGTAATCGTTTCTCAGGCACAGCCGAGAGACCTCGTTTAGCTGTATTTAGAAGCAACAATCATATGTACGCTCAGGTTATCGATGATACTGTTGGTAATACTTTGGTATCAGCTTCAACTTTACAGAAAGATGTTAAAGAAGGTTTAGAGAAAACTAACAATGTTGAAGCAGCTGCTAAACTTGGCGAAGTAATCGCAAAGAAAGCATTAGATAAAGGTATTACAACTGTTGTCTTTGATAGAGGCGGTTTCATATATCAGGGTAAGGTTAAAGCTTTAGCTGAAGCAGCAAGAGAAGCAGGATTAGAATTCTAATATTGGTTGGGATTCGTGAATTGATTTAGGAGGAAAACTCATGAAACGTACAATTATTGATGCCAGCCAGTTAGAGCTGGAAGATAATGTAGTAACAATCAAGCGTGTTACCAAAGTAGTTAAAGGTGGACGCAACATGAAATTTACTGCATTAGTAGTAGTTGGCGATAAGAACGGACATGTTGGTGTTGGTCTTGGAAAAGCAACAGAAATTCCTGAAGCTATCCGTAAAGGAAAAGAAGACGCCATCAAGAAACTTGTTGAAGTTCCTATCGACGAGAACGGCAGTGTACCACATGACTTAACAGGTAAGTTTGGTAGTGCATCCGTACTTATTAAGAGAGCTCCGGAAGGTACTGGTATCATCGCAGGTGGTCCAGCCCGTGCCGTACTTGAGCTTGCAGGTTACAAAAACATCCGTACAAAGTCTCTTGGTTCTAACAACAAGCAGAACGTAGTACTTGCAGCAGTAAACGGTCTCAGCAACCTCAAGAGACCTGAAGATGTAGCAAAGGCTCGTGGTATCTCATTGGAGGAACTTTTAGGCTAATTGTTTAAACTGAATGGAGGCTATTATGGCAGATAAGTTAAAGGTTACATTAGTAAAATCTACAATCGGTGCCATTCCAAAACAGCGTGCAACTGTTGAAGCATTAGGCTTAAAGAAAGTAAACAAGACAGTTGAGTTGCCTGACAACGAAGCAGTAAGAGGAATGATCTGGCACGTAAGACACCTTGTTAAGGTCGAAGAAATCTAATATAGATTCGTGAATAAAGAACGCGGTAAGGGGAGAGTTATTTTAAATAACTCACTAGTCCCCTGCGGCGTTCTTTTTATTACAAATATTTTTATAATGAAAAAAGAAAATTATTATAAATGGAATGATGCTTCAATATCTGATATAGAATGGGAACAAATGATGGGGGAAACAGACTTTGAGTATCCAAAGGTTTTTTCATCTTTAGTTCATTTTATTAAGAGTTTGTCGGAAGAGGAAGAAAAGGCTTTTATAAATAAGATAGAAAAACTTGAAATGGAAAATGAAGAAGAAAGAAAAAAGCAATTATTAAACATGAAGAGTTATTTCATAAAAATTGGTGTCAGATGTATGGAAGATAAGTATACAGTCAAAGAAATTAAGCAAAATTTGTATTGCCACATGATTATGATTGTATATGGTTTGCTAAATAGCTAAAATAGTAACAGAGAAAAATCCTTTATTCTAAAATATAGATTTAATAAAAATTTTACTGTACAAACGGGTGGTGTTTGTGGTAAAATATTGAACTGTAGCGAGGGCAATGGCAAGCGGAGCTTGCCGTTAGAAAAAAGCAAGAACAGCTTTTTTCCGAAGTTGTGAAGCTTGCCGTTAGAAAAAAGCAAGAACAGCTTTTTTCCGAAGTTGTGAGGTTTGCCGTTAGAAAAAGGCAAGAACAGCTTTTTTCCGAAGTTGTGAAGTTTGCCGTTAGAAAAAGCAAGAACAGCTTTTTTAACAGTGAGCGTTTTACATTTGCCCGTTAGTGATTTGTGTGGCTGTAGGGTACAGCCCGTAGTTTTAGGAGGTTAAATAATGAATTTATCAGAATTAAGTCCAGCAGCAGGTTCAAAACAGAGCGACAACTTTAGACGTGGTCGTGGTCATGGTTCAGGAAACGGAAAGACAGCAGGTAAGGGTCATAAAGGTCAGAAGGCTCGTTCTGGTGCTCCACGTCCTGGTTTTGAAGGTGGACAGATGCCACTTTACAGACGTATTCCAAAGAGAGGTTTCACAAACATCAACTCTAAGGAAATCGTTGCTATTAATGTTGACAAATTAGAGAAATTTGCAGATGGTGATGTAGTTACAGTTGAAGCATTACTTGAAACTGGTATTATCAGCAATCCTAAGGATGGCGTTAAGATACTTGGAAATGGAGAATTAACTAAGAAGCTTACAGTACAGGTAAACGCATTCAGCAAGAGTGCTGTTGAAAAGATTGAGGCTCTTGGTGGAAAAGCTGAGGTGATCTAAGGATGTTTGAAACAGTCCGTAATGCATTTAAGATCAAAGATTTAAGAAAGAAACTTTTTTATACTTTCTTTGCTTTGATAGTTGTCCGTATTGGTTCACAGCTTCCAGTTCCGGGAGTTAAGTATGAGGCAATCAGGGAGATGTTCAATTCACAGAAATCACTTGATTTCTTTAACCAGTTGACAGGTGGTTCATTTGAGCAGATGTCAATATTTGCGTTGAACATTACACCATACATTACAGCTTCCATTATTATTCAGCTTCTTACGATTGCAATTCCACGCTTAGAGGAATTACACAAAGATGGTGAAGAAGGAAGAAAGAAACTCACAGAGTACACGAGATATGTGACAATAGGACTTTCAGTATTAGAAAGTGCTGCTATGGCTATCGGATTTGGTAACAGCGGATATCTTACTGACGATAAGATTACATTCACATCAGTTTCAGTCATCATTGTATCATTGACAGCAGGTTCTGCTTTCTTAATGTGGTTAGGTGAGCAGATTACTGAAAAGGGTGTAGGAAACGGTATATCTATTATCCTTTTATACAACATCGTATCAAGACTGCCAAACGATATGGCGAATCTCTACGAGAAGTTTATAAAGGGTGCGACTACAGTAACAAATGGTTTATTGGGAGCTGTTATAATCTTAGCTGTCTTACTTGGAATGGTTGTATTTATCATTATTCTTTCAGATGGTGAGAGAAGAATCAGCGTACAGTATTCAAAGAAGACACAGGGAAGAAAACTTGTAGGTGGACAATCTTCACATATTCCGCTTAAAGTAAACACAGCAGGTGTTATCCCGGTAATCTTTGCAGGTTCACTTTTTTCAATGCCTATTGTTATTGCAGGATTTGCAGGTATTCAGCCGGCATCAGGTGCAGGTGCTTCATTTGGACAGAAGATATTGAAGGTATTAAACCAGAACTCATGGTGCAACTTTGACAGCTTAGGCGAGTTCAAATACACAATTGGTCTTGTTGTTTATATAGTATTGCTTATATTCTTTGCATACTTCTATACTTCAATAACATTCAATCCACAGGAGATTGCGATGAACATGAAGAAACAGGGTGGTTTCATTCCTGGAATCAGACCTGGAAAGCCAACGACTGATTATCTTACAAAGATTCTTAACAGCATCATTTTGCTCGGTGCAATTGGATTATCATTCGTAGCAGTAGTACCTATTTTCTTCTCAGGTGCGTTTGGTGCAAATGTATCATTCGGTGGAACATCACTTATCATTATTGTAGGTGTTGTACTTGAGACATTGAAGCAGGTAGAATCGCAGATGTTAGTTCGTCATTATAGAGGATTCATCAGTGAGTAATGTTAGGTCTGTAAAGTAACAGAGTTGTTACTGATGCAAAGACATCGTACTTATAAATATAAAGTCATACATTCAGGTGATATACCGTCTGTTATACAGAGGGATGTTACCGTATGTGTGGCTTTTTCTTTTTTATTGTATAGGAAAATGCTCGTAATGTAGTGTGGCACCAACAAGAATTGCAAAGCAATTCTTGCAGGAGCAAAACGCTGGTTTTGCTCTTTTTTAAGTGAAAAAGTAGTGGATATTTTGCTATTAGGGTGTTAGAATATTTATTACTAATAACAACCTAAAAAGAAAGGGAATACAAAAATGAAAAGAAATTGCTTTAAAAAAACAAATTTAAAACGATATATTGCACTTATTCTTGTATTTGCCTTGACATTTCAGACAGGCATAAAATATACAAATGCAAATGAATCTCAAGAAACACAGGTGCACACTGCCTATAAGGTAAGGGATATGTATAATATGGCAATACCTATCAGGTTTGATGGTGAGGATGAGTATTTAAATGAGAAAGTAACAGAAACAAATGATATTACAAACATAGAACTCATTGATAATACATATAATAAGTCTGAATATTCTGCGCGTGAATATTATAGAGCAGTATCTAATCAGACATTAAATTTAAGAACGGTTTACCTTTCAGAAAATGATAACAAATTTACATCTATAAAGCTTGCTCACACCAGAGGATATTATTCACCAAAGACAGATGAGAATCCAGAGGGTTATACTACAGACAAAGAGTATAGAAGATTAGAGCTTTTAAGGGATTGGAGTAATAAAGTACAGGAGGCAGTAGATAACGGTGCAAAATTAAAAAATATGGCTGGTGAGGAAATTGGCTTTGATAAGCTTGACTCAGACAACGACGGTTATATTGATGCCATTACCGTTTTGTTTACACCGACTGATGCAAAGTATGCAAGTTCCTGGGATGGAGGGACTATACCTCTATGGGCTTATCATACGATAAATAATCGTATCACTATTAAAACAGCTAAAGGGACATTGACAAGCAACAGATATAATCAGGCTCCAATTCAGAATGACCCGGTGAGTATTTATAAAGAAGCCGGAAGCGATATATATTTTGTAAATAATAAAACGCTTATTCATGAGATGGGACATATATTTGGTTTATTAGATCTTTATACAGCTTCGGGAAAAAGTGAACCGGTGTGTTTTATGTCGGCTATGGCGAAAGCATTGTCTCCGGTCGTGCAGTTTATGACATCCCGTGAAAGAGAGGCGGTGGGATGGCTCGATGCAGATAATATTACACCTATTACAAAGGCAGGTGAATATACACTTCCGCCGACAAAGGATAAAAGACAGGATGGGACGGTGGCATATACATTGGAACTTCCTAATAATCATAAACTATATCTGGAGTATCGCTATGTGGATGATAGAGAAATAAACAGATTTGATTTAAATGCCCAAAATCGTAAAATATATAATTTACTTGGAAATTATGTGTCTGCAAATGGACTAAACAAATCCGGGCTTCTTGTTTGTGATTCTGATATGAGTGTTAGATTTCCTAAAAATTTAAGTGGTGTGACACAATTATCTGCAATAGGCGGACAATATAACACAAGAATTGATGCACCAATGTCAGTTGGAGAAGACATAACATACGGTGGATACACAATATCCGTAACAGAGCTTACAAAAGAAAAAATAACATTTAATGTAAGTGGAAAGGAAATAGATGGCGAGCAACCGACAGAGCAGCCTGAAAATACTGGGAAACCGACAGCAAACGGTATTACATTATTAGCACCGTCAGAAGTTGGTGGAAATCTTCAGATGACTGCCGTACGAGGAAGTCAGATTCAGTTCCTTGCACAGATAAACGGAAAGAAAATATCAGATGGAGACATAAGGTGGAATGTAAGTGGAGAAACAGCAGCGGACACAGAAATTGACTATGAGACAGGACTGCTTAAAATAGGGGCATTTGAATCACCGACAAGTGTGTTGAAAGTAGTTGGGAAGTCTGAAAAAAATGATGAAAAAACGATAACGATAAATGTAAATGTAAAACTTGGAACAAAGACATATTCAGTAACATATCTTCCAGGAAATGATGTGGTTGGAAGTGTCGAGTCAATAAGCAAATTGCAAGATACATCACTGAACTTAAAAGCTGCATTATATACAAAAACAGGATATACTCAGACAGGCTGGTCGCGCAGTGAGGGTGGCGAAAAGACATATGATTTAAATGGTGAATATAAAGAAAACGAAGCTATTAAATTATATCCGTATTGGTCAAAATCAGAGAAACCAACGGAAACGGCGAGTGCAAAACCAAGTCAGACAGAGAAACCAACAGAAACAGCGAGTGCAAAGCCAGGTCAGACAGAGAAACCAACGGAAACAGCGAGTGCAAAACCAGGTCAGACAGAGAAACCAACGGAAACGGCGAGTGCGAAACCAGGTCAGACAGAGAAACCAACGGAAACGGCGAGTGCAAAGCCAAGTCAGACAGAGAAACCAACAGAAATAGCGAGTGCAAAGCCGGGTCAGACAGAGAAACCAGCGGAAACAGCGAGTGCAAAACCAGGTCAGACAGAGAAACCAACGGAAACAGCGAGTGCAAAGCCAGGTCAGACAGAGAAACCAACAGAAATAGCGAGTGCAAAGCCAGGTCAGACAGAGAAACCAACAGAAATAGCGAGTGCAAAGCCAGGTCAGACAGAGAAACCAACAGAAATAGCGAGTGCAAAGCCAGGTCAGACAGAGAAACCAACAGAAATAGCGAGTGCAAAGCCAGGTCAGACAGAGAAACCAACAGAAATAGCGAGTGCAAAGCCAGGTCAGACAGAGAAACCAACAGAAATAGCGAGTGCAAAGCCAGGTCAGACAGAGAAAGCAACGGAAACAGCGAGTGCAAAACCAGGTCAGACAGAGAAACCAACGGAAACAGTGAGTGCAAAGCCAAGTCAGACAGAGAAACCAACGGAAACAGCAAGTGCAAAGCCGGGTCAGACAGAGAAACCAACGGAAACAGCAAGTGCAAAGCCAAGTCAGACAGAGAAACCAGCGGAAACAGCGAGTGCAAAGCCAAGTCAGACAGAGAAACCAGCGGAAACAGCGAGTGCAAAGCCAGGTCAGACGGCAGAACCAACAGAAACATCAGAGCCGAATGAAACCACAACTCCAACGGTGTCGCCGAACAGTATGGTTAAAGTGAACAAAACTTCAGTTGTACTGTATCTGCCGAAATATAAAACATTTACTTTGATAGCTAAGGTAGACGGGAAAGCGGTTAAAGCGAATTTCAAAAGCAGTAATCCGAAAATAGTAAAAGTTAATGCAGCAGGGAAACTTACGGCGGTAAAGTCCGGAAAAGCAGTAGTTAAAGTTACGGTTAATGGAAAGAAATTTATATGTAAGGTCACGGTGAAAAAAATATCACTTAAGATAAAACCGGTTAAGAGAACGCTTTATCTGAAAGGCAATAAGAGTATTCGTTTAAAAACGATAGTAACAGGTCCGTACAGGAAAGTCCGGTATAAAAGCAGTAATAAAAATATCGTAAAAGTGAACGGTAAAGGAAAAGTGACCGCAGTAAGAAAGGGAAAGGCAAAGATAACTGTTACAGCTAACGGAATAAAGAAAAAATGCAGGATAACCGTATTGTCAGTAAAACGAAAAAAGCATAAAGGATAAGTGAAATGTATAAAAATGTGGAAAAAATCACATAAATATCAATTATTTTTGGCAGACAAGACAGATAAACTTTTGGGCATTGCTTTTAACAGGTTGTACGGAAATGAGGAAACAAAATGAACATAATAGAGATAAAAGATTTTGAAGCAAAAGAACTTGATATATATGCAAGATTGTCTGAGGGACAGCTTTTAAACAGAGCAAAGCCTGATAAGGGAATATTTATAGCGGAAAGTCCGAAAGTAATAGAGAGGGCGCTTGATGCAGGATATGAGCCGATTTCATGTCTTATTGAGAAAAAACATATTGAGGGCGAGGGGAAAGTTGTATTGGAAAAGTGCGACAGGATATATCAAAACAGAAAAATATATTCAGATGCAGAAAAACAGGAAAATCTTGTTTTGAAAAACAACAGAGAAAATACGGTATCAGAAGAAAAATATGCCTTAAAAAGTACCGGATACAAAGAAAAAGATATATATGGATTTCCAGTATATACGGCAGAATTTGGGATTCTCACAAAACTCACGGGATTTAAACTAACGAGAGGAATGTTGTGTGCGATGCACCGCAGACAACTTCCGGCACTTGAAGAAATCTGCAAGGATGCAAGGCGGATAGCTGTTCTTGAAAATGTAATGAATCCGACAAATGTGGGGGCTATATTCCGCTCAGCGGCGGCACTCAATATAGATGCGGTAATACTGACAAACGGCAGCAGTAATCCTTTGTATCGCAGAGCTGCAAGAGTGAGCATGGGAACAGTCTTTCAGATACCGTGGACATTTGTAAATATATCAGATGATGACAATGGAGAGAGTTATATAAAAAGACTTCACAGCCTCGGATTTAAAACAGCGGCAATGGCACTTGATGATAATTCTGTAAGCATAGATGATAAAGATGTAGTATCAGAAGAAAAACTTGCGATAATTCTCGGAACGGAGGGTGACGGACTTTTACAGAGTACAATATCTGAGAGTGATTATACTGTCAGGATACCAATGTCACATGGAGTCGATTCGCTAAATGTTGCGGCGGCAAGTGCAGTAGTATTTTGGGCTGTTGCCCATTCACAAGTTTAACATAGCTGTCAGGCGGTGCTTTGCAAACAAAAGATTATGCTGCACTGATGTGCAGCTATAAATGAGTTTATACCAAACGGTCAGATGGTATTTGGCAGACTAAAGTTTATTTGTTGAAAATAATTAAATAATTGACATGGTAATGTAACAGTTCAGCCATAAAAAATAATTGACAATACTTGAGCTTGCTCATTGTATTGTTGATTATCTTTTTATGGTAGAATAGCCTTTCATTTCTGAAATGAAATAAACCAAAGCTGCGAAGCAGCGACTGACAGCTTGCTGGCAGGTTTATGAATTGAAGAAATAAAAGGCTGAACTTTTACATGGTAAGAGCAGAGTCAAAAAATTTGTATTGAAATAACTGACAATTTAGGATAGAATATATATTGAGCGTTCTTTGAATAAAAATTTTATGTTCAGAGATGATAACAGTTGATAGCAATAAAATTGATGCAAAGTAACATAACTGTTACGATGTGAAATACACGATATGTGTATAGTATGGCAAATTTAATATCATTCATGCAGTATAAAACACATGAATGTAAAAAACTGATTTTTTGAGAGGAGAACAAAATATGAAGATTATTATGTTAGGTGCACCTGGAGCAGGTAAAGGAACACACGCAAAGAAGATTACTGAAAAATTTGGTATTCCGGCTATTTCTACAGGAGATATTTTTAGAGAAAATATCAAAAACGGTACGGAGCTTGGAAAGAAGGCTAAAGAGTATATGGATGCAGGAAATCTTGTACCGGATGAACTTGTATGTGACCTTGTTGTAGACCGCCTCAAACAGGATGATTGCAAAAATGGATATATTCTTGACGGATTTCCAAGAACAATTCCTCAGGCAGAAGCACTTACAGCGGCACTTGCAAAGGATGACGATGCCATCGATTATGCACTTGAGATTTTCCTCGAGGATCAGGCTATTATAGACAGAATGAGCGGAAGAAGAGTCTGTAAGTCTTGTGGAGCAACATATCATGTAGTAAATATTCCTCCAAAAACAGAGGGAGTATGTGATGAATGCGATGGCGAGCTTATTGTAAGAGATGATGACGCTCCGGAGACTGTTAAAAAGAGACTTGATGTATATCATGAGCAGACAGCTCCACTTATTGATTACTATAAGAAACAGGGAATCTTAAAAGTTATTGATGGTTCAAAGGGACTTGATACCTGTTTTGAGGAGATTTGCGGAATTCTTGAGGGATGATTTTAGAAAAATTGAAATCCCCATAAAATGATGCATGGGGTTCAAAAGGTATTTTGCCATGAGTTTATACCACGGATTGATTTATTTTTATCCGATTTTGAACCTTGCATCATATAAAATAAAGAATTGTAGTATTTATAGCATAACGGACACTATATGTGCATGATATAAATTGTCTCAATATCAAAAAAATAAAGAAAGAAGGCACATTAACATTATGGCAGTAACAATTAAATCAGAACATGAAATTGAATTGATGCGTGAGGCAGGAAGGATTCTTGCGATAGTTCATGACGAACTTGCAAAGATTATCCGTCCAGGTGTAAGTACATTTGAGATTAACAGAAAATGTGAAGAAATCATAAGAAGTTATGACTGTATCCCATCATTCCTTAATTATCAGGGATTTCCGGCATCTGTGTGTACATCAATAAATGAGCAGGTAGTACATGGAATTCCGGATAAGAAAAACATTCTTAAAGACGGAGACATCATCAGTCTTGATACGGGTGTTATTTATAAAGGTTATCAGTCTGATGCGGCGCGTACTCATGCAGTAGGTGAGATTTCACCTGAGGATCAGAAACTGATTGATGTTACAAAGCAGAGTTTCTTTGAGGGAATGAAGATGGCGAAAGCCGGAAATCATCTCTATGATATTTCAAAGGCAATTCAGGATTATGCTGAGTCAAACGGTTTCTCAGTTGTAAGAGAGATGGTAGGTCACGGCATAGGAAAAGAGATGCACGAAGAACCACAGATACCAAACTTTAAACCAATCGGCAGAGGAATGAAGCTTCGTGCCGGCATGACATTTGCAGTTGAGCCTATGATAAACAGAGGAAAGAAAGAAATCTGGATACTTGACGATGGTTGGACTTGTGTCACAAGAGACGGTATGAATTCAGCACATTATGAAAATACACTTCTTATAACAGAAGGAGAGCCGGAACTTTTATCATACAATAAGGATCTGGTATAAGATTTGAAGTTATAAATAGGGTCAGGCAGCGATGCAGAAAATATCATGTCACTGTTTAGAATATAATAAAACAGCGGCAGGTAACCGATACAGCATATGTTAAGGTTCGTATCATTGTCTGACTTAAAATAAGTAAAAAAATTGCCGATTATTTTATAGGCAGGTTATAGAAAATGTTTACTGTTTGATGATGGATTTAATATTTGCCATAAACAGTAACAATAAATGATTTATCAAGACGGAGGTTATTTATGTCTAAAGAAGATGTTATTGAAATTGAAGGAATTGTAGTTGAGAAGCTTCCAAATGCCATGTTTAAGGTAGAACTTGAAAATGGTCATCAGGTGCTTGCACATATCAGCGGAAAGCTCAGAAAGAACTTTATCCGTATATTGCCGGGAGATAAGGTTACAATGGAAATGTCACCATATGACCTTACAAAGGGACGCATCACATGGAGAGATAAATAAGATTAGGGTTAAAGACAAATCATGGTGGTTTGTCTTTTTGTTTATTTTAATTAGATATTTGCACAATTTAATTCCATATATATATGATAGTTTTGCAAACATCTAAGTATAAAAATATAAGGAAGTACAATTAGAACAGAATATAATTGGTTATGTATAAGCATAAAAATACATTATAATAGGAGAACACAAATGTTAAAAAGAAAAAGAAAACTGATAGCGATGTTTCTGGTTCTTGCGGTTTTGCTAGGTGGTTTACAGCAGACTGCCGTGTCGGGGGTGAAGGCACAGGCATCAGTTAAGACACAGACGGCGGTGAATAATAAAGTAACCGTTAGGACACAGACTGCAGATGGCAAAAATACAGTTAAAAAAAGCAACAAAGCTAAAGCCAAATTAAAAGGTGACAGCATTTCAGAACCGGCAGATGTTACAACCGGCTCAGCTATTTATGATGATACATTGCCGACAATGGATGTTTCCATAAAGCAGGGTGGCTCAAAACAGATAAAATTAAAATGGAATTCATATGAGGGTGCAGCGTATTATACCGTATTTTATGTAAAATGAAGTTTTCATCAGACTCCTGATAATTCGGGTAATACATCCGAAAGCACAAATGATGGAAAAACAGAAAATCTTTCACAGAAAACTTTATACAATGAAACAGAGTTTACACTTAATGTCAGCAGAGGTGAGAATTATTCATTCTGCGTTGTTGCATATTCGGGTGCGGATGTTGCTCTTGCAAGGACAGACAGACTTACAAGCTGTATTCCTAAAAAGAACAGTGTCAGATTTACAAGGCTTAGTTCAAGAAGAGTAAAGTTAAGCTGGAATAAATCAAAAGGTGCAGAAAAATACATTATATATAAGAAGGTAAACAATAATAAATACAGAAAACTTGCTGAGACAAAAAAGTTAAGATATAACGATGGAAAAGTCAGGGCAGGTAAAAGGTATAAATATTATATAGCTGCCGTAGGCATTTATAATAATGAAATATTCAAGACAGAGTCTAATGCAAAAAGTTTTGTAATTGCAAATTTTGTAAGCACGGGTCACCAGAAATACAGTTATCATGAGATGAGCGGTGATCTTAAACAGCTTGCAAATACATATTCTGACTATGTAAAAGTAAATGTAATCGGAAAATCAAATGACAAGAGAAATATCTATGATGTTGTGGTAGGCAATCCAAAGGCAAAGAAAACAATGCTTGTCGTAAGTTCGATACACGCAAGGGAGTATATGACGGCACAGCTTTGCATGGCTCAGATAGAACATTATCTCAAAAATTATAACGGTCGTGTGAAAGGTGTCAGATTAAAGAGCACATTAAACAAGATTGCGATACACTATATACCGATGACAAATCCTGACGGTGTGACAATATCACAGTTTGGTATATCAAAAATAAGAGACAGCAAACTCCGTAAGGCACTTTACAGGATGCCGGGTGCAAAAAGTACATCTTCATGGAAAGCAAATGCAAGAGGTGTAGACCTTAACAGAAATTATAAATACAACTATCATGCAAAATACGGCGGCAGGCGTGGCGGTTCAGGATATTCAGGACCATATGCGGAGAGTGAGCCTGAGACAAAAGCAGTTGTAAAACTGATAAATACATTAAAGAATAATACAAAATTAAAAGGCACGGTAAATTATCACGCAATGGGTTCTATAGCATTTGGAAGTGTCCGGAGAGGAATTAAAAAAACTACAAAAAAGACTACAATAAAAATGTATAACCTTGCCAGAAGAATTACGGGGTATGCGAGCAGTGCCAGCTATGAAAAGGGTGGAAAAAGCGTTGGTGCACTGAGAGAGTACACAATGTATAACAAGAAAGTGCCGAGTATCACCCTTGAGATAGGTGTCGGTGGCTGTCCTCTCCCAAGTTCACAGTTTGGTTCAGTGTGGAGAAGAAATTACAGTCTTGTGATAAGAGAAGCGAGACTGCTGGGGTAAGGATAGAGTTTATTATGTTAAGTGGCGACGATAATAAAGTAACAGTTCAGCCTTTTATTTCCTCAATTCATAAACCTGCCAGCAAGCTGTCAGTCGCTGCTTCGCAGCTTTGGTTTATTTCATTTCAGAAATGAAAGGCTATTCTACCATAAAAAGATAATCAACAATACAATGAGCAAGCTCAAGTATTGTCAATTATTTTTTATGGCTGAACTGTTACATAATAAATGAAAAATCAAAAAAAGTGCTTGCATCCAATAAAAATATATGGTAAAATAGCAAATGGACTTTATGAAAGGAGGTTATTGCTGTGAAAGTTAGATCTTCAGTAAAACCAATTTGCGAAAAATGTAAGGTCATCAAAAGAAAGGGTAAAGTCAGAATTATCTGCGAAAACCCTAGACACAAACAGAGACAGGGCTAATTAGTTGACGGAAACCAAAGCAGTATTACTTTGGCTTTTCTGTTGTTATAATATAGAACTTGCTTTCTGTTCGTTATGATACTATATGTATCATGATATTGTAGACAGGCTGATTACCTGTTTCAGCGGAAGGTTGTGTCATTTCAATTGGAGCTGGTCTTATCAACGGCAGATTGATGACTGCGGCGTAGTACCGGCTGCCATTTCGCAGGCAGCTCGACATTTGTTCACCATAGTGGTGTCCGAAAAGGAATCGTCTATGCAATAGGATTACAATTTAAAGCGGCTGACAGTGCAAATGCACTGTAATCAATTTTAACTAACAATCTAGAAAATTAACGGAGGTGTAAAGTACACATGGCTCGTATTAGTGGTGTAGATTTACCAAGAGAGAAACGTGTTGAGATCGGACTTACCTATATTTATGGTATTGGTAGAGTAAGCTCAAATCGTATTTTAGCAGAAGCTAATGTCAATCCTGACACACGTGTTAAGGATCTTACTGATGACGAAGTAAAGCGCATTAGCAGTGTGATCGATGAGTCACAGACAGTTGAAGGTGATCTTCGTAGAGAAATCGCTATGAACATCAAGAGACTTCAGGAAATTGGATGCTATAGAGGCATTCGTCACAGAAAAGGTCTTCCGGTTCGTGGACAGAAGACAAAGACAAACGCTAGAACTCGTAAAGGTCCAAAGCGTACTGTCGCAAATAAGAAGAAATAATATAGATAATATGTACAAATTCTAGTAGGAGGGTTTGACAATGGCTAAACAGGTAGCAAAAAAGGCAAGTAAGAAGCGTGTCAAGAAGAATGTCGGACATGGACAGGCACACATTCAGTCTTCCTTTAATAATACAATCGTTACGCTCACAGACGCTGAAGGAAATGCAATTTCTTGGGCAAGTGCAGGCGGATTAGGATTCAGAGGTTCAAAGAAGTCTACACCTTATGCAGCACAGATGGCTGCTGAGACTGCAGCAAAGGCAGCAGTACCTCATGGTTTAACTTCTGTAGATGTTATGGTAAAAGGACCAGGTTCTGGTCGTGAAGCAGCAATTCGTGCATTACAGGCTTGTGGAATCGATGTAACAAGCATTAGAGATGTAACACCTGTACCACATAACGGATGCCGCCCACCAAAGCGTCGTCGTGTATGATTTTTGTGGAATATACCACAGGATTTTAAGAACGGTCTGTCTACAGTGGCAGATATAAAGATGAATAATTATTTGTGTATTATTATATAGGAGGAAATAAACATGGCAAGAGATATGACTCCAGTACTCAAGAGATGTAGAAGTCTTGGAATTGACCCTACATTCCTTGGTCTTGATAAGAAGTCTAATAGAAATGCTAGAGCTGGTAGAAAGCAGAGCGAGTATGGTCTTCAGCTCAAAGAGAAGCAGAAAGCAAAGTTCATTTATGGTGTTTTAGAGAAGCCTTTCAGAAACAACTTTGCAAGAGCTCAGAAATTAAAATACGGTACAACTGGTGAAAACCTTATGATTATTCTTGAGCTTCGTCTCGACAATGTACTCTTCAGAATGGGTTATGGTCGTACAAGAAAAGAGTCAAGACAGATTATCGATCACAAGCATGTACTTGTAAACGGCAAGTGCGTAAACATCCCTTCATATGAAGTAAAACCGGGTGATGTTATCGAAATCAAAGAGAAGCACAAAGGTGCTCAGAGATATAAGGATATCCTTGAAGTAACAGACGGAAGAATCGTTCCGGAGTGGCTTGAAGCAGACCATGAAAAACTTTCAGGAGTTGTTAAGGAAATTCCTACAAGAGAGCAGATTGATGTTCCTGTAAATGAAGTGCTTATCGTCGAGTTATATTCTAAGTAATATTAACTGGCAGCAAAGCATAACACCCAAAAGGAGGTACTTAGAGTGCTTGATTTTAAAGAACCAAATATTGAGATAGCTGAGATTTCAGAAGATAAAAGATATGGACGGTTTGTAGTTGAACCTCTGGAAAGAGGATATGGTACAACTTTGGGTAATTCTCTTAGAAGAATTATGCTTTCATCATTGCCGGGTACAGCCGTTAGTCATATTAAAATTGACGGCGTGGTTCATGAATTCGCTGCAATTCCGGGAGTAAAGGAAGATGTTACTGAGATCATTATGAACATCAAGAGTCTTGCTATCAAAAATAACAGCGAGACAAATGAGACAAAGACAGCTTATATCGAAGCGTCAGGTGAGTGCGTGGTAACAGCGGCAGATATTCGGGTAGATCAGGATATCGAGATTATGAATCCGGATCAGGTTATAGCTACACTTAGTGGCGGACCTGATTGCAAATTATATATCGAGATGACAATTGTAAATGGTCGTGGTTACATCAGCTCTGATAAAAATAAAAGAGAAGATTTACCTATCAATGTAATTGCAATTGATTCTATCTTTACACCGGTAGAGAGAGTAAACATCAAGATTGAGAATACTCGTGTTGGTCAGATAACTGATTACGATAAGTTAACAATAGAAGTATATACAAATGGTACTATTGAGCCTACAGACGCTGTAAGTCTTGCAGCAAAGGTTCAGAGCGATCATTTAAAATCATTCATCAACCTTTCAGATAAGACATCTAATATTCAGGTTATTGCCGAGAAACCGGACAATACTGAAGATAAGGTGAAGGAAATGAACATTGATGAACTTGAACTTTCAGTTCGTTCATACAACTGTTTAAAGAGAGCCGGTATCAATACTGTCGGTGAACTTTGCAACCGCACATCTGAGGACATGATGAAAGTTAGAAACCTTGGACGTAAGTCATTAGAAGAAGTTATAGCTAAATTGAAAGAGTTAAACCTTTCATTTAACTTAAGCGAAGATTAATTAGGAGGTAAGCACACATGGCAGGCTATAGAAAACTTGGAAGAACTTCCAGTCAGAGAAAAGCATTGCTTCGTAATCAGGTAACAGATTTGTTATACTATGGCAAGATTGTTACGACGGAAGCTAAGGCAAAAGAAATCCGTAAGATTGCAGAAGGTATCATTGCTTTAGGCGTAAAAGAGTGCAATAATTTTGATACAGTGAAAGTTACTGCTAAGGTAGCTCGTAAAGATAAAGATGGAAAGAGAGTTAAAGAAGTTGTAGACGGTAAGAAAGTTACAGTTTATGACGAAGTAGAGAGGGAGATTAAGAAAGATCAGCCTTCAAGACTTCATGCAAGAAGACAGATGCAGAAAACTCTTTTCACAGTTACAGAAGTTCCTGCTGACAAGCAGAGCCGCAGAAAAGATACAAAGAAAGTTGATGTTGTATCTAAGGTTCTTGATGATATCGCACCAAAGTACACAGACCGCAACGGTGGTTATACACGTATCGTAAAGATTGGTCAGCGTAAAGGTGACGCAGCTATGGAAGTACTTATTGAGTTAGTATAATTCAAATAAGAAAATATAAAATAGGGCTATCACATATGTGGTAGCCTGTTTTGATATATGAAAATTGGCAAATCGAAAGTTGGTGACAGCATGGAAAATATGATAGAAGCAAAAGGTCTTGTGCACGAGTATTCAAGGCGTGATGAAAATGGAGAAATAACCGAGATAAAAAGGGCACTTGACGGTGTTGACATCCAAGTGAAAGCAGGAGATTTTATCGCAGTGCTTGGAGCAAACGGCTCAGGAAAATCCACTTTTGCGAAACATCTCAATGCACTTCTTATTCCAACAGAGGGAACATTGTTTGTAAATGGAATGGACACCTCTGATTATAACAATGACCTAAAGATAAGACAGACTGCAGGAATGGTCTTTCAAAATCCCGATAATCAGATAATATCAAATGTGGTTGAGGAAGATGTGGGATTTGGTCCTGAAAATGTCGGAGTGCCAACAGAAGAAATATGGCAGAGAGTAGAAAAAAGCCTAAAGACAGTAGGGATGTATTCATATAGAAAATCTTCACCAAATCATTTGTCAGGCGGTCAGAAACAAAGGATTGCAATAGCAGGTATAATGGCAATGAAACCAAAGTGCATTATACTTGATGAGCCAACGGCAATGCTTGACCCGGTAGGCCGTAAGATGGTAATAGATACAATAACCGAACTTAACAAAAAAGAGGGGATAACGGTCATACTCATAACGCATTACATGGAGGAAGTAGTCGGAGCAGATTATGTGTATGTAATGTCAGACGGAAAAGTTCAGATGCAGGGAAAACCGAGACAGATATTTGCAAATGCGGAGGAACTTGAGCAGTACAGGCTTACGATACCAGAGATAACAAAGATAGCACTTGAATTAAATAAAAAGGGTATGAATATACCAAAGGATATTTTGAGTGCGGAGGAGCTTGTGGATTATTTAATGGGTCTTTGATGATTTTGCAATGACAGCAATAATAACACAGGTACGCTCCCGCTATGCTGTCTCCGTAGCAGTACATAAATGGTGAAAAGACCACCATTAAGTACTGACGGATACAGAATACCTGTTAATATTATTTGCTGTCATTGCAAAATCCATTAACGGTATTGAAAAAAAGATTGATTAAGATATTTGTATTATAGCGTATGAAATGGAAATATATTTTATTTTTAATAAGTATATTGTATGATATATTTATTGTATGTGAAATAGTATATAATTTTTTATATATTAATATTGTAAATGTGTATCATATGTTGGTTTGGAGGCTCATATGGGAATTAGACTTGAAAATGTTGATTATGTATATGCCGCAGGGACTGCTGAGGAGAAGAAAGCTCTGGATGATATAAATTTAAAAATAAATGATGGTGAGTTTATAGGGCTTGTCGGTCATACGGGTTCGGGCAAATCGACTTTGACACAGCTTTTAAATGGTCTTGAAAAGGCAACATCGGGAAATATTTATTATGAAGAGAAGAATATTTATGATAAAGGCTTTTCGATGAAAGAGCTTAGAGGAAATGTCGGTCTTGTGTTTCAGTATCCGGAGCACCAGTTGTTTGAGGTATCTGTTATAGAGGATGTGAAGTTTGGACCGAAAAACTTAGGTCTTGATAATCTTGAAGTTGAGATGAGGTCTTTCGAGGCTCTTAAAATGGTCGGCATAGGTGATGACCTTCTTGATGCGTCGCCGTTTGCACTGTCGGGAGGACAAAAAAGGCGTGTTGCGATAGCGGGTGTGCTGGCGATGAAACCAAAGATACTCATACTCGATGAACCGATGGCAGGTCTTGACCCGGCAGGCAGGGACGAGATACTTGAACTTCTCGCAAAACTTCACCGTGAAAACGATATGACGATACTACTTGTGTCCCACAGCATGGATGATGTGGCAAAATATGTTGACAGAATGATTGTAATGAATGACGGAAAGATAGTTCTTGACGGCGAACCCAGAAAAGTGTTTAAATATCAGAGGGAACTTGAAGAAATCGGATTGGGCGTGCCGCAGGCAACAAATGTCATACACAAACTCAATGTACTTGGAGCAGGGATAGAACAGGAATGTATAACACCGAAAGAAGCGGCAGATGCTATTTTTAATAAATATATGAAAGGGAACAAATGATTAGAGATATTACCATTGGACAATATTATGCGACAGATTCAGTAATACACAGGCTTGACCCAAGAGTAAAGGTGGTTGGAACATTAGCATATCTAATATCATTATTCTGCTTTAATAAATTTAGCGGATATATAATCGCAGCATTATTTTTTGCAATACTTGTAAAAATATCCCATGTGCCATTTAAGTTCATGGTAAAAGGTCTTAAGCCTATAATGTTCATGCTTATATTTACGGCGGCGTTAAACCTGTTCTGGACACCCGGAGAGGTAGTGCTTGTAAAAGCGTGGGTATTTACTATTACGCTTGAAGGTGTTAAACGATCAGTGTTTATGGCACTCAGACTTACATTTCTTATCATAGGTTCATCACTTATGACACTCACAACAACACCAAATCAGCTCACGGATGCACTTGAAAAACTTTTAAAACCGTTGAATAAGATAAAAGTACCGGTACATGAGATTGCAATGATGATGTCGATAGCACTCAGATTTATACCGATACTTGTCGATGAGACGGACAAGATAATGAAAGCACAGATGGCGAGAGGAGCAGACTTTGAGTCGGGCAATGTCATTCAGAGGATAAAAGCAATGCTTCCTATACTCATACCGCTTTTCATATCAGCGGCAAGGAGAGCGAATGACCTTGCACTTGCGATGGATGCGAGATGTTATCACGGCGGAGAGGGCAGAACAAAGATGAAGCCTTTAAAATATAAAAAACAGGATGTGATAGCTTACCTGACGGTAGCAGCCTATGCGGTAGTGCTCGGAGTAGTGGTAAAGTTTTCAGTATTTTGAGGAAATAACTTAATAAAATTTATATGATTTCAGCCATATATATTGAATATGTATATGGCTGAACTGTTACTATTTTGTACCAATCCTTGAATAGTATCAAATTATATTTTCTTATATTTATCAATATTACATGGAATAGTAACAACGGCATGATAAAAATTTTCTTTGATAAAATTATTATAATTACCACGGTTAGTGTGTGTGATATTAAAAACATTAGCAGTACCATAACCGTGAACAAGTTCATCATCATCGTATTTTATCGTGTCAGGGAGAAATGTATTGTATAAATGAATTACAAGTTCACGCTCTGTTGTGAAAATATCAACATCAATCTCTCTTTTTCTTGGTGGCATTATTTTTTCACACGCATTATAGCAATTATCCAAAAGATTTCCGAGAATAATGCTGAAATCATAATCGGATATCTGTATATTGTCAAGGTCAACTTTAATATTTGTTTTAAATACGATATTATTATGTTCCGCAAGCATCATATAGTTACTTACAAAAGAGTCAATAACAAGATTTCCGGTATTGATGCGGTTGAAAGTCTGCTCCATATCTCCGATAGATGTATTAATATAATCATCAATTTCACTGTAGTGTTGTTTGTGCAGACATTCCCTGATGAAAAAATAATGCTTTTTAACATCGTGGATAATCTTGCGTGAATTTTTATAAGTTGTTGATAAAAGAAGATATTTCTTTGTCTGATATTCAAGTTTATCATTTAACTGTTTTTTGGTGATTTCCAATTCTTTTACTTTTAAAAGGCTGTCAAGTAAAAAGTAGTTGACTATATTTGCAGCAAGAAGTCCTATTATTGCAAGTGTATTCATTGTTTTATGAAAAATATTATTTTTTGGTGCATTAGAGATACTTAAAATAAGTATATTAGTTAAAACCGGTGTAAACAAAATAAGTATTGAGTATTGTAATGTAAGTAATTCACTCTTTTTTCTTTTTACAAAAAGAACGGCAAACATTATAAACACAAAAAATAAAATTTGTGATATAGCAAGGCAGATACCGTTTTGGGAGAGTATTTTAGCCCTGTCTTCCTTTGGAAAGTAGGATATAATAATATATATCACAACTTCTGATAAGCCGCCCAGAACATGATAAGATATGGCACTAAGTAAACGCAGTTTAAGGTTTGCATTATATAAAAATGTCAGTAAAAATATTGTTAATATACTTACTAAAGAGACAATATACAAATGTTTACTGCCTGACAGATTAAAATAACTGTTGGTGATAAATCCTATAAATTCATATAGTACAAAGAATGATATAAATATAGGATAAGGAATATTTTTATTACGCTTTTGAAAAATAGTATTAAAAAATATGTTCATAGTAAAAATATCAAAAATATCAGATGTTAAAGTGTAAATCATTATAAACCTCCGCTTATACATATATGGGCAAAAAGAGTTCGGATTTCTTTTTCTTTTCGCCTGCTTACTGGAATTGCATCACCATTATTCATAATAAGTTTTTTATCTTCAAAATAATGTATCTGTGAAGTGTTGACAAGGTACCCCCTGTGGGACAATATAAAATTATAATCTTTTAAAGATATTTCCCACTCAGATAAAGTGCCTATAGTTTCTATAGAATGATCCTCTAACACTATTTCGAGTCTTTTTAAATGTGCATCAATCGTATTTATGTAAATTATTTTGTGCGAATATATGACTTCTTCTGATAAATCAGTTTTTATAATAAATTGAACTGTATGCGTCGAATTAAAATCTTCAATTATATTGTTCATAACCATGTTGAATTTTTCATATGATAATGGTTTTGACAGGTATTGAAAAGCCTGAACATCAAAACTGTTTTGCATATATTCCGGATAATTGCTCACAAAAACAATCTTTACATCACGGTCAGGAAGTTTTCTTATTCGTTTAGAAACATCAAGACCGGACAATTCAGGCATTTCTACATCAATAAATAAAAGCTGAAACACGCCATGCTTTGAGTATGTATTTAAAAGGTTTTGACCGGATTGAAAGCGGCTGATATTAAAATCAACATCATGTATCATTTGATATTTAAAAAGGTAATCTGATATTATGTCAATATCGTTTTCTTCATCATCGCAAATAGCAACATTAAGTATCATGTGAAAGCCTCCAAGTGGATAAAATAATGAACGCATAAAGTAATATAAAGAGTTTATGCAAAATTCTATTGTATGCAAAATAAATGCACAAATTTATGATATAGGATTTTGGAGTTATTATATCAGATAATATACCTATAAGCTACAAATTTTGACGAATGGTCAAAAATAGTGGATAAGTGGTGTTATTATGAAAAGAAAACTATAACCGAAAGTCGATAAAATTTGACCATTCGTCTGAAAAAAACAGATATTAGAAGAAAGTGTGGTATGATATATGAAATATAAATAGGACAATGTGGGAGTTAATATTTTTTTGGGACTATAGTAAAATGGGAGGTGAAGAATGTGAAGAAATTTACTTATAAGGCAGCAAATGTTTTATGTGCATTTGCAGTGCTTATTGCACCGATAGCAGGCAGGGCTTGCAGAATACTTTTTTATGAGCCGGAGAAACCTGAGGGACTTGATGATTTCATTAGTAAGCATAAGGGATTGTAAAAGAAAAAAGGAGAAAGTGCGTATGAAAAAGAAAGCTCTTTTAACAATAGGAATTATTTTTTCTATGGTTATAACATCATTTAATATGAATTTTGAAAATGTGGATGCTGATGGGACAGAAGCTAGTGAACAATATATTGTTTCTACAAAAAATGGTGAATTGTTTAAGGATATACAGACTAAATATGGTGACTGTATATCGGACGAAGCTGAAAAAGCAGAGAGCTTAGAAGAACATAATACAACTGTTTTAGAACTGCCTGAAAAGGAAGCTCAACAATTGGAAAAAAAGCAGGGGATAACGATAGAACCTGATTGTGAAATGGAGGGATTAGGAGAAACAGAAGATAATCTTACGGATGTATCAGAGTGGAATATGCAGATGATAAATGCAGATGAAAATACTGAAAAAAGCAAAGATAAGATTAAAGTAGCAATAATTGATTCAGGTGTAGATTATACAAATGGTATAAAGGTTGCAGAGAGATATAATCTTGTACCGGGTGAAGAAGATATAAATATTATATATGAGGACAGAACCGGGCATGGAACCGCAGTGGCGGCGATTATTGCAGCAAATTCAAAAGATAAAGATGGAATTTCAGGAATAGCACCTGATAATGTTGAATTATATTCAGTTAAAGCCTTAGACTGCGAGAATAAAGCACCTTTAAGCAGAATAGTTGATGGAATTTATTGGGCAGTTGATAAGGGTGTTAATATAATCAATTTAAGTTTAGGAACAAAAACCAATGCAGATATACTTGAACAGGCAATAAAATATGCAGACTCAAAAGGTGTGTTAATAATAGCGGCAGCAGGAAATGATAAACAAATTCAATATCCGGCAGCTTATGATGAAGTGATAGCAGTTGGTTCGGTATCAAAGGATGGAAATATATCAAAGAATAGTGCCGATGACGAGAGAGTAGAATTGGCTGCACCGGGTGAAGCTGTTAAATCGGCCTGTTTTTTAGATGGTACGCTGCAGGTGAGCGGAACAAGTGTAGCGGCTCCTCATGTTACGGGAGTAGCGGCAGTATTATGGGCAAAAGATAAAAGTAAATCAAAGGAATTTATAAGAGATTTATTAAAAGAAACATCAAAAAAACTAGAGGATGGAAGTGGATTAATAGACTTACAATATGCCCAAAACAAGTATGATGAGTTTTCAAAAAATTATCAGGAAGGGATTGATAATAGTGATATTATAGAGAAAAATCCTGAGAAAGTAGAAAATTTTAGCGAAACTGATAATGCTGAAGCATTATGGGGAGATGCTGTACATACAAGTGTTTCATCTTCGAGTGGATTGACAGGAGTAGAATTAAAATTGTTGTATGGAGCATTGATATATTCAGACCATGATGAGGATAAATCAAATACTACAGATACATTAGGAGATGATGCCGGAATTTCTAGAATGACATATAATTGGACTTTTCATGGTTATGGATATGGACAGCATCATACATTTGATTCGAGTAGAAAACTTTTACATAAACATAGCACAAAGATTAGGTCAAATTATATTGCTAATACTATGCAGATATATAAATTGGCTATGAATTATAAAAATGGAATATATACCAGACCAGATAAAGTTGCAGGAATTTACGATTCTGATTATGAAGTAATTATGGATAGATTAAATGCAGATTCAAAAAATGGAATTGTAAAAACAATGCGTCCGAGCGGAGGACCTGTAAAAATAAATGTAAAAGAAAATGGCGAGAAAGAAAAAGAAGAAACAGGTGTTTTAATAAACAAAAAAACAGTTAGCTGGGATAAAATATTTAATTTTTGTGTAAAGCAGAGCAATACAAATACGACAGTATCTAATAATAATAAAAATCGCTCAATAGTAATTTTAGGACTGGCATTGCATAATGCGATGGATACATTTTCTCATTCATCATGTAGCAGTGATGGAGCATTAATTAAACATGATAAAAATACTTCAACAGGAAAGAAACTTGCGGATGATGCTTCGTATTATCCTAATAGAGTAGACGGAGCTGTAAAGGTTGCAAAAAGTATATTGAAAAAATATCAAAATGAAAGAGAGTTGTCGGCTTCTGATTTTAATTTCAGTTCTGTGTATAAGCCATATCAAGGAGCATTTACATTAATTGGATATGCTGAATATATGAACAGAGTTAGTCCAAGTTATTTTAAATCCAATATGGCAAGTATAGATCAATTATCAACAGGAATAAAAGAATAATATAATAGTTATTGAATAAAAAACTGCAACAAAATCCAAAAATATCTGTCTTATATTATAAGAATAATTATAAAAATATAAGGCAGATGTTTTTACATGGGAGGGAGGAATGATTATGAGCATGAGATTAAAAAAATTATTGGCATTATCATTGAGTGTTTCTTTAGTTTCAACAGGTATTTTCGTTGATGTTGGAATGAGAAGTGTGACTGCAGTAGCATCAAAAACAAAACAGGCTAAGGACAAGAAGAATGTAAAAAAAGTAAAAGTAACGGTTGCACAGAAAAAGACGATAAAAGCACCAAAAAGTGAGAAAAAGGTAGTATGGAGTATTGTAAGTGGACAGCAGAACATATCAGTAATAAAAAAAGACAATGGAGAAATAAAAATAAAAGCACAAAAATCTGGAAGTGTAAAGCTACAGGCAAAACAGGGGAAGAAAAAAACTATTTATAATATAACAGTAAAGAAACAGGCACCTAAAAAATCAGAAATAAAACAGCTCACGAAATTTTATAAGGAGTGTTTTATAAAGAGTTCAAAGGAGATGGGAAATGATTGGTATGCAGAAGGAGATGATTTTCTGCATGACAAATGGATAGAATGGGATGATTATGGATATATCAGAGGAATGTCACTTGAGGCTAAAGAAATACTTACAGAAATTAATTTACCACGGTTTAAAAAAATACAGTATTTTGGTTCAGTTACCGGAAATAATTTGAAAAGCATTGACTTAGGAAATAATCCGACATTGAAATATTTCTTTTTAGATGTTGGATATGGAGAGTCTGCAGAAGAAGGAAATTATCCATATTTAAACAGAATAGATTTTTCAGGATGTCAAAATTTAGAAGGAGTGTATATAAATTCGGTCTTTAATATAAAGCAGATAGATTTATCAAATAACAGAAAAATTAAGACAGTTAATATTTCTCATACACCACTTGACGAATTGAAAATGCCTAAAACATATTGTTTAAAAGAATTTTATATGAATTGGTCAAGAATAAATGAATTGGATTTAAGTAATTGTACCAATATTCAGAAAATAGGGATTATAGGATGCAATCCTCAAAGTGTGACAATATCACTAGGAAACAAAACAGATAAGGAAATATCAGAGTTTGATATAGATGTATATTCTGCGGATGTAGAAACGAGCGTAAGATTTGTTGCAAACAGAGAAATATCAGAGATTCCGAAAGTAAGGTATGAATACGGATATTTAGGATATATAGATGGTGGATTAGATTTTTTGCGTAACTGCATATAAAATATGCGAAAAAACGGAGAAGAGTATCTCAAGTTACCGCAATTAAAAACGGAAAAACACAATGTATGTGGTAAATTACAATAAAATAGCAATAATTGCAACAACTTTAGAAAATATCTGTCTTATATTATAAGAACAATTATAAAAA
>NZ_QUEB01000003.1:0-89799 GCF_003477845.1 Clostridium sp. AF34-13 | reverse complement strand
AAAATATCTGTCTTATATTATAAGAACAATTATAAAAATATAAGGCAGATGTTTTTACATGGGAGGGAGGAATGATTATGAGCATGAGATTAAAAAAATTACTTGCACTATCATTGAGTGTTTCTTTAGTTTCAACAGGTATTTTCGTTGATGTTGGAATGAGAAGTGTGACTGCAGCAGCATCAAAAACAAAACAGACTACGGAAAAAAATATAAAAAAAGTAAAAGTAACGGTTGCACAGAAAAAAACTATAAAAGCACCAAAAAGTGAGAAAAAGGCAGTATGGAGTATTTTAAGTGGAAAGCAGAATATATCGGTGATAAAAAAAGGCAAAGGAGAAATAAAGATAAAAGCACAAAAATCTGGAAGTGCAAAGTTGCAGGCAAAACAGGGGAAGAAAAAAACTACTTATGATATAACAGTAAAAAAACAGGCACCTAAAAAATCAGAAGTAAAACAGCTTAGAAAATTATATATAGATTGTTTTTGGAAAGCACAGGAAGAGTCACCATATGATTGGGGATGGAGAAAAAACAGTGATGTTACAAAATTAAAATGGTTCTCAGACTGGATATTATGGGATGATTACGGATATGTAAAGGGGATTGTTTTGGACAGTATGTCAATAACAACACCATATTTTATAGGATATGATATAGAACCAGATGTAAAACTGCCAACATTTAAAAAGATACAGTATTTTGGTTCAGTTACCGGAAATGGTTTGAAAAGCGTTGACTTAGGAAATAATCCGACATTGAAATATTTCTTTTTAAAACAGGGATACGGGGAATATTGGGACGAGCAGGAATATGCTGAATTAAAAGAAATAAATGTTTCAGGGTGCAAAAATCTTGAAAATTTTTATGTTAGAATGACATACAATATAAAAAAATTAGACTTATCAAGTAACTGTAAAATTGAAACAATTAATATCTCTGATACTCCGCTTGACGAGTTGAAGATGCCTAAAACAGACTATTTAAAAGAATTTTATATGAATGGTTCAAGAATAAATGAATTAGATTTAAGTAATTGTACTAATATGAAGAAAATAGGAATTATGGGATGCAATCCTCAAAGTGTGACAATATCATTAGGGAACAAAACAAATAAAGAAATATCAGACTTTGACATAGCAGTAGGTTCCACTGAAGGAGAAACGAGCGTGAGATTTGTTGCGAACAGGGAAATATCGGAAGTTCCAAAAGTAAGATATGAATACGAATATTTAGGATATATAGATGGCGGATTGAAATTTCTGAAAAAATGTGTTAAGTTTATAGAAAAAAATGGAAAAATATATTTTAAATTATTGTAGATTGGGATAGTAAAAATGATTAAATTTTTATCAAAAAACAGGTATAAGAATGAAAAAATGAAGTTGATAGGGAAACATTCATAAAAAACTTAAAGAATTAAATAAAATGTATTTAAAGATAAAAAAATAAAAAAATTCTGATGATGCTAAAACATTGGCTTTATGGCTTATAGCTTCTTATGATATTTTGGAGGAAAGAAAAGACAATGCGAAACAGCTATCAGATTTATTGACTGCAATAGAATTGCTAAAAGAGTCTCCTTTAGATGAAGGTGGAGCAGCAGGTGCTTATATTTTAAAATTTGTCAGGGCAAATGATTTACATAATAAATAAAATAACTGCAACAAAACACAAAAATATCTGTCTTATATTATAAGAACAATTATAAAAATATAAGGCAGATGTTTTTACATGGGAGGGAGGAATGATTATGAGCATGAGATTAAAAAAATTACTTGTATTATCATTGAGCGTTTCTTTAGCTTTAACAGATATTTTTACTGCTGTTGGAATGAGAAGTGTGACTGCAGCAGTATCAAAAACAAAACAGGTTAAAGGCAAGAATGTAAAAAAAGTAAAAGTAACGGTTGCACAGAAAAAAACGATAAAAGCACCAAAAAGTGAGAAAAAGGCAGTATGGAGTATTTTAAGTGGAAAGCAGAATATATCGGTGATAAAAAAAGGCAAAGGAGAAATAAAGATAAAAGCACAAAAATCTGGAAGTGCAAAGTTGCAGGCAAAACAGGGGAAGAAAAAAACTACTTATGATATAACAGTAAAAAAACAGGCACCTAAAAAGTCAGAAGTAAAACAGCTCACGAAATTTTATAAGGAGTGTTTTATAAAAAGTTCAAAGGAGATGGGAAATAACTGGTATGCAGACGGTGATGATTTTCTGCATGACAAATGGATAGAATGGGATGATTATGGATATATTAGAGGAATGTCACTTGAGTCTACAGATACATTTACAGAAATTGATTTGCCGCGGTTTAAAAAAATAAAATATTTTGGTTCTTTTTGGGGAATGAGTAAACTGAAAAAGTTCGATTTGGGAAATAACCCTACATTGGAATGTGTTTTTCTCAAAAATGTAGATGTGGAAGATGATACAATTTTTGAAAATCTCAATGAGATAAATGTTTCAAAATGTAAAAATTTACGAGTAATAGATATTGAGCAGGCAGGAGAGAAATTTACAGAGCTTGATTTATCATCAAATGATAAACTTAACAGCTTAGGGTTAGAAGGTCTTAGAGGATTAAAACAACTGAAAATGCCGGAAACAGATAATTTAAAAGAGATTGTTGTGAAAGAAACAGCTTTAGAAAGTTTAGCTTTAGAAAAATATACGAAATTAGATAAAGTGTGTGTTGGTGGCAATCAATTTGATATATTGAAAATCAACATGGAGCAGAAGACAGAAAAAGATATAGAAAATATGTATTTGCTTTTTGATAATAATTTAAAGGTGGAGTTTATTTCAAGTAAAAGTGGCATAGTTCCTAATATAAAAAGACTAGATAACCATAATCTTTGGGCTGGAATTGTTTTTTCAAATTATGTTGTTACCGATTATGAAATACCTGAATGTTGGTAATAAAAAGGGCAGCAAGGACAGATAGCAGAGCGAATCGTAAAAACTGCCCGACCGTAAGTGTGTTATGAAAAGTTGAAATAATTGCAACAATCTTAGAAAATATCTGTCTTATATTATAAGAACAATTATAAAAATATAAGGCAGATATTTTATTAGTGTACTGTATCAATGATTTTCAGTTAAATAATGTAGATTGAAATTTAAATAAATTATTTGGCGAAATATCAATGATTACACACTGGGAGGGAGGAATTATTATGAGCACGAGATTAAAAAAATTACTTGCATTATCACTAAGTATTTCTGTCGCTGCAACAGGTTTATTTAATGACATAGGAGCAAAAAATGCAGATGCAGCAGTGGTGGCAAAGCAGAATAAAAACAGTCGGTATATAAATTTTGGAGGAAAAGGTACATTAAAAATAGGCAGTAAAGCAAAGGGAGTAGCCGAAAATAATGCTTATTTTTTTAATAACCATATTTCTTCAGTAAAAGTTTCAAAAAAGAATAAATATTTAAAAGCACAAGATGGAGTTTTATACAGTAAAAATATGAAAATACTGTACTATTATCCGGCAATGAAACAAAACAAAAAATTTACTATTCCATCAACAGTGACAAGGGTAGTAAGATATGCATTTGCAAATAACAATTTTCTTGAGCAGTTAAACATGGGAAAAAATGTAAAATATGTGGGTACCAAAGCATTTTCAGAGTGCAGCAGATTAAAAAATATTACATGGAAATGCAAGGCACAGACTATACCTGCCGGATGTTTTGAAAAGTGCCATAGTCTGAAAAACATTAAACTAGGGGATAATGTGAAAAACATTAAGACAGGAGCATTTAAGCAGTGCAGCAGTCTGAACAGGATTTACATTCCAAGAGGTGTAAGTGAAATAGAGGATTATGCGTTTAGCGGTGCCGGAAAGGAATTTTTTGTAGCAGGAAACAATATAGATTATTCATCTAATAAAGGTGTATTGTTTACAAAAGATATGTCAGGACTGGTTGCATATCCCGGCACAAAACAGGGCGGATATATATTACCTGATACGGTTGACGATATTTGTGCGGGAGCATTTAGTAATAGCGTAGGATTGACAGAAATAACATTTGGAAAAAATATTTATGCTGTTGATATGGGGTGGTTTGATAAATGTGCAAATCTGAAAAGGATAAATATGCCACCGGAATTGCAGAGTGTTGATTCATATGTGGAGTATAGTGGATTAGAATCTCTTGAAAAAGTGACATTGTCTGAAAGTAATAAATATTTTTCAATATATGATGATACATTATATTCAAAAGATTACAAGACACTTTATGTAATGCCTTTTGGAAAAAGCAGCTTAGAACTTGCACCGCAGGTCGAGAGCATAGTTTATTTGGATATGATAAATGACAGATATAAAAATGTTCTGACAAAAAATTCATTTTCAGAGATAAATATATCTTCACAAAATCAATACTTTGTAACAGTTGACGGTGTTTTATATGACAAGGATATAACAAAGATAATGTTATTACCGGGTAAAATGACAAGTTATAAGATGCCTGCAACAGTCAATGATATAACAGGAATTTTAAATGGATTTTTTGGAGAGACAGAGGACAATATTGCAAATAATAGTCTTTCGGACATAAGCGTAGAAAAAGAAAATTTATTGTATGTGTCAAAAGACGGAGTATTATTTAGTAAGGACATGAATAAGCTTTATGTTTATCCGCAGGAGAAAAAAGGTAATTATACATTACCAGATGAAACGACATTGATGGATATGTTTGCATTTACAGAGGCAAGAGGACTTACCGGACTTACGATTTCTGAAAATTGTGACAGGATTTATATGGATATATCGGGATGTGCGACTCTTAAAAAGATTACGGTGAAAGATGGTGTAGATACATTCAGGATAAAAGCGGCGGAAACACTTAATATAAGCAGTTTAAAACTTGGAAAAGATGTTTCGGATATTTGTTTACAGGGGAACTTGAACAAGGCTCATAATACGGTTATATCATCGGCTACAAAAGGGAAAGATGCGGTTGAAGTATTAACGGGAATACAGGCGGCAGCGGGAGAAAGTGATGAGGAAATTGAATTTTTGACATTTAAAGATATGAGCAGGTATGTTGAATTTATGGGATATAGATTTAAATAAAGTTTGAAAAATAAGTCATTTTGAGTATTAATATTTGTTTTTTCAGAGTCGAGCTGTTACCTTTACAGAAATATGTCCAAATGTTAGAATGTAGCTAAATAACACAATAGAAAATAACCGGAGTTTACAACGAGAGCACATATAATATAGCAGGAGGATGGATATGGCAAGAACGGTAAGTATAGGAACTCAGGACTTTGAGAAAATGATACAGAGAACCTGTTTTTATGTGGACAAAACAGGTTTTATAAAAGAATGGTGGGAGAGTGAAGATGAGGTTACACTTATAACAAGACCACGCCGTTTTGGAAAAACATTAAACATGAGTATGTTGAACTGTTTTTTCTCAAATAAGTATGCGGACAGAGGGGAATTATTTGAGAAACTTGAGATATGGAAAGATGGGAAATATCGTGAAATACAGGGAACATATCCAGTGATATTTCTGAGCTTTGCAAATATAAAACAGAATAGCTACAAAGGAACAATTATAAAGATAAAAAAAATAATATGTGATGAATTTCAAAAATATGCTTTTTTAAAAGATTGGGACGGATTGACAGAAGTTGAGAAAAAACACATTAGAGAACTTGACTATGATATGAGTGACGAGTCAGCACAGGAAGCTATTAATGATTTATCCAATTATCTCAGCCGATATTATGGAAAAAAAGTAATCATTCTTCTTGATGAATACGATACACCTATGCAGGAGGCATATGTAAATGGATACTGGGAAGAACTTGTTGCATTTACAAGAAGTCTTTTTAATTCAACATTTAAGACAAATCCGTATTTGGAGCGAGCGATAATGACCGGTATAACGAGAGTATCGAAAGAGAGTATTTTTTCAGATTTAAATAATCTTAAAGTAATTACTGTTACCAGCGGGGAATATTCAAAATGTTTTGGATTTACGGAAAAGGAAGTGTTTGATGCACTTGATGAGCAGGGACTTTCAGATGAAAAAGAGAAAGTAAAGTTATGGTATGATGGATTTACATTTGGAAAAAGTAAAGATATTTATAATCCGTGGTCAATAATTAACTTTCTTGATGAGAAAAATTATAAAACATACTGGGCGGACTCAAGTTCAAACGGTTTGATAAACAGCTTAGTGAAAACAGGTAGTTCATATATAAAAATGATGATGGAAACGCTTCTAAAAGGAGAAACAATAGGTGTACCGATAGATGAGCAGATAGTATTTTCGCAACTTGATTATTCGGAAGATGCAGTGTGGAGTCTTATGCTTGCGAGCGGTTATCTTAAGGTTATATCATCAGATAAACTTACAGGTGACCGTACAAAATCGGTAATGTATAAACTCGCACTCACAAATTTTGAGATAAAGCTAATGTTTGAGGATATGATACTCCGCTGGTTCAGTCCTGCAAAAAATGAGACAAATGAATTTATAAAAGCTCTCATATGTGGAGATATAGAAAGTATGAATGCTTATATGAATAAAGTAGCATTAAAAACTATTAGTTACTTTGACACGGGAAATGTACCATCAGACGAAGAGCCTGAGCGGTTTTTCCACGGTTTTGTTTTAGGGCTTATGGTAGACCAGTCAGAAAACTATATCATAACTTCAAACCGTGAGAGCGGTTTCGGACGCTATGATATAATGCTTGAACCAAAAGACAAACAGACTCAAAAATATCCGGGAATAGTTATAGAATTTAAAGTGATAAATCCAAGAAAAGAGAACTCACTTGAAGAAACTGTTGAAGCTGCATTAAAACAGATAGAAGAAAAGAATTATGATGCAGAACTGATAAACCGTGGAGTAAACAAGGAAAACATACATCATTACGGCTTTGCATTTAAAAGTAAAGAGGTGTTGATAGACGGACAGTAGATAAACTTGACATTTGTAAAATAAAAATATTAAAAATGAAGATAATTCAGACAGCATATATGAGGGAAGGCATATGCTGTCTGATTTTTATATAAAAATTGCCGAATTGTGTTGTAAAACTGCTGGAATGTGCAATGTATATTGAATTATTAAATTTTATGAGATAGTATGATAAAAAAAAGAAAAGAGGACTAAAATGATGATTTCAAATTTATGTAGTAAGATTGCACAATTTGCGGAAGTATCATCAGAACAAGAAGAAGTATTTGAGTATATTGTAAAATGTTTTGTTGAAAAGGCAGTTGTTTTTATAACAATATTGTTATATGGATATTTAAGAAACGATGTTTTACAAGTGCTCATTTTTTACATTTTTTGTATGTTAATAAGAAAACATTCAGGTGGATTACATATGAACACTTTTTATAAGTGTTATATAGGTTCTGTATTACTTGTTATAGGAATGACGGAATTAAATAATATGTTTAATATAAAAGGATGTTTTTGGCTGGTATTTATAATAAATTTAATATGTGCAGTTATTGTGATGGTAATAGGATGTGTGAATAATCCGGAGTTAGACTTAACAACCGAGGAATTAAAGTATAACAAAGAACAGACAAGACAGACTATTTTGATAATAGAATTTATTATTATGATTTCTTATATATTAACGGTTAAGAAAATTTATATTGCACTATGTTGTGAAGCTGTAATATGTTGTTCTGTATTGCTTGTAATTGCAAAGCTTATAGGGCAGGAAATAAAGGAATAGATTTAGATTAGAAGTATTTATATGTATTTTTTCTTATGAAGATTTGTGGCATAATAACTCCAAATGTTTCGCATTTGTCATATTTTGTGCTGTATCATGTTGTTGTTAATAAATTCAGCATAAGAGAACAAGTTCACTTACTTTGCGAATTTGTGATATAATGAGTACAAAAGTGCTCATATTAAGAGTTTCTAATGAAACTTTATTATATTGTATAAATTATTATGTTTATTTAGAAGTTTCTATGGAAACTCCATTATGTGCAAAAAACTTGCACAAATTTATGATACAATGAAAGAAAAGGGAGAAAAGTATAGAAATATGAATATAATAATTTGTGATGATATAAAAGAATATGCAGATAAAATATATAGTATTGTGAAAAATTATTTTGCGAAAATAAATCTGCCTGTAAATATTCAAACATACAATTCGGGAAAGACAATGCTTAAAGAAAGTGATTTAAAAAGTACAGACATTTTATTTCTTGATGTTGAAATGGATGAAAAAAATGGGATGGAAGTTGCAGAAGAAATAAGAAATATGAATTTTGATATATATATTGTATATGTGAGTGCACATATACAATATGCATCAGAGGGATATAAATACGAAGCGGTTCGTTATGTATTAAAAAACAAACTTTTAACTGCTGGGATAGAGGAAAGTTTATCGTCTATAATAAAAAGAAAAAATAATGAAAAAAGAAAAATGATATTTTCATTTACAGATAAAAAAAGAACAATAGATATAAGTGAACTTTTGTATATAGAAAGCAGAAAGCATAAACTGATTTTTTTTGTATATGAAAACCAAAAAACAGTTGAGTATGAAATGTATGGAAAACTGTCGATGTATGAAAAAGAATTAAAATTATACGGATTTGAAAGGGTACATCAGAGTTTTCTTGTTAATATGCATTGTGTGACTGGGTATAAAAGGTATGAAGTAGAATTAAAGTCAGGTGAGCAAATATCAGTGCCGAGGGCAAGATACAATGAGGTAGCAAAGCTTATATGCAAATATATGGGAGAGTAGAAATGGAATACATATTAAATTTTGTGATAATTGCGATAGAAATCTTATGTTTGAAAAATTTTATAGAAATATTTGCAGAAAAAAATAAAAAACAATATGTATGTGTGCTATCTATAATAACATTGACATTGGGAATATATGGAATAGATTGCGTATTAAATGACTTTGTGATAGCTAAAATAATGTGTGTTGTGTTATGTATGTCTTTTTGGGTGAAATTTATTAATAATATGAAATTATGGCGTGCCGTATTTATGAGTGCATCATTTATGTGTATTTTGACTTTATTAGATGCTATAATTCTTACATTCTTTGGGAATATATTTGAAGCGGGAGCGGGGATGGCAGAAAACGATGTAGTTGGTATTTATTACAAAACATTATTGACCAGAATGATAATGATAGCATTGATAATGTATATAAAAAGAAAGTTTGCAGTTGGGGGCAGTGAGTATCTTATAAATGAATTTGAGTGGCTTAAATATTTATATTTTCCATTAATGACAATAATTATAATAGTCGGAATGTTGGTGTATTGTGATGATATAACATTGCACAATAATGTTGTTTTAAGCATTGTTTCACTATTGGCTGTAATGAACTTTATTGTTTTTTCTTTGATAGAGAATGTAGTGAGGAGAGAAAAGCAAATAAGTGAGAGCAAATTATTGCAAAACGATATAAAGTCTAAGCATGAATATTATCAATATGTATCTGAAAATTATGAGATTCAAAGACAGGAAATTCACGAATTTAAAAATCAAATAGATTGTATATTAGAAATGTTAAATCACGGTGAATATGCTCAAACGCAAACATTTTTAAAAAATATAACAGAAAATCTTGATGATAGGATAGATTGCATAGATACAAAAAATGCGATAATAAATGCGGTGCTCAATCAGAAATATAGAACAGCACTGAAAAAGGAGATTCTTATGGTATTTCAGTTGCAGAATTTATCAGAAAATCAGATAAAAGATACAGACATAGTTACGATTTTATCAAATTTGATAGATAATGCTATTGAAACCTGTGAAAAATGCAATGGACAGAAGAGGATAAAAGTAAAAATTAAATTTAATGATGCTAAAGATACTATAATAAGTGTAAAAAATTCAGTTCCTAACGGATATAAATTTGATAAAAATCATATTGTCACAAATAAAAAAAATAAGAGAATACATGGATGTGGTATAAAAAATATAATAAATATAGTGGAAAAAAATGAGGGTCATTATAATATAGAATGTAGTGATAATGAATTTTGTTTTTCTATTATAATTCCACAAATACATAGCTTGACTAGCTGAATTTTATTGCGGATACCATAAGATTATGGCATGAAAATGAGAAAAATAATATAAAAAATGCCGAAATGTGTCGTAAAATTGCCGAATTATGCAATCGGTATTGAAAAATAGAATATGTGAGTTATTATAAAGATGATGTCGGAAACAAATGCGGAAGGTGAAAAATGATGCTCTACATATGTTTTGACAGTAAAAACTATTTTCTGCAATAGGATTATTTAGGTGATTTTTGGTGGAAGATGGTATGAAAATTTAAGTTAAGGAGGTGTGGGTTTTGAAATCTTTAAGTTTTAAAGAGACTGCTGAAAAAGCAATAAGTGGCGGGTGAAGACTTGCTGACATAAAATTTATCTAGCAGAGAGGGATGTCCAATGAAAAAATTTAAACAAATATTATGTATCATATGTGTATTAAGTTTGTTGACAGGCTGTGGCGGCAAACAGAATAAGACGGAGAAAAAAACATACAGACAGGAACTGAGCGAAGAAGAAATGTCAAATGGTCATGCTTCGTTTGATATTGATGAAAAATTTAAGGTTGACGCAAATGTCACAATGTCAGAAGTATATAAGGATGGAATGAAGTCATATTATATGAACCAGTATAAAGAAAAAATAAAAGGTACATCAAAGAAGTTTACTGATAATCCGACTGTTTTTAACAGGACACAAAAGGAAATGGAGAAAACTTTAAACAGACTTATACCAGGAAAGCTTTCATGGAAAAAAATTAATAGAAATTATAAAAATGAACCAGTTATAGAAGGAACATATAAATCTGATGACGGTGATAAATATAAAATGCATATAGTATGGGATACATATAACAATGTAACAGGAAACAGTGATACATATTTTTGTCCAAGTTTTTATATGTTGGGTGAAAAAAGTGATAAAGAGCATATAAGTGCAGTAATATCAGGGCTGCAAGCAGATATAGATGATATAAAAACTGATTATACTAACATGATTGAAAAAAATGTCAGTACATATAAAAAAGCAGTTGAGGAGCTTATAGGAAGAAAGATAAATGATAAATACAGGATGTGCTCATTAAATGCTAAATCTGCTAAGATTATCAATGATACTCAGAATATAGAACTTAAATACGATGGAAAACAGTATGATTTGCTCGCATTTTATAAGGATGTTGATAATCTTAAGTTTTCAGATATTGATCCCGGTTATCAGGTAAAAGCGGATGAGAAACCTGATAAATGGGCAAAGACAACAAGTGCCGGTAATGATCATTTGAGCTCAATGTATGATACATCGGTATATCTTGTATTTTGTGAAGGAAAGCTTGAGTATATAGAAGCTGATTCTTTTAGAGAGACAGGCAGTGTATATAAGAATGAACAGAAGATTATTTCGCCAAATAAAGCATTAAAAGAGGTTATTAAATTTTATGAGAAAAAATTGCTTGTAGATGAGGTTAAGATTAAATCCATAGAGCTTCAGTATGCTGCTTACTATGCAAGTGACAGTTCCAAAACTGTTAAGCCGGTAATTACACCAGTGTGGTTGGTGGGAGTTTATGATAATGAAGAATCAATAGAAAGAATTGCATATTTTTGCTACGACGGATATACAGGGGAGTGTTATGGAAATGAAATTATACCATGGTAAAAAAATTATGGAATGGCGGAGGTGGTTTATATCACCGGTATTTATCATTATAGTTATATTGTGTGGAACGGTAACGCTGCTTGATGTATGTTCAAGTGAAAATTTTGCAGCTGATTTAAAGACAGGATACACGGATAGTGTTACATATTATTATCTTTTAAATGTAGGCTTTTTTAGTATTGTAGGATACTGTCTTGCAGCGTGCACCGGAGCTGTTTTGTATGCAGCTGATTATGAAGAAAACTCAGTATATATGCGTATAAACAGGATGGGAGTAAACAGGTATGTGTTTTCCAAAATAATACAGACATTAACAGGAGCATTTGTATGTGGTTTTATTGCAATTTTGTTTTGCTTTTTTGGTGTGTCAATAGTTTATGGGGCATCGATGTTTCCAAAATCGCCAGAATCAATTTCCGGAGTTACAGACAATCTATTACTTCTTGCAGGTAGAAACACGGAATATCTTTTTACATTGGCAGTTATATCAGGTCTGTGTTATGCGTTTTATTCACTTATGACATTATTTATCTCAATATTTGTGCCAAACAAAAAACTTGTCATAGCATTTCCAATGATACTCTGGTTTATATTTCAGTATATATGGGTAAAGATTCCTTTTCTGCCGTCATTTATGACACCGTCTTTAATATTTGATCCCACGAGACAGTTTGGGGATTTGTATAATATGTCACCGTATATCACTGTATTGATAATTTTTGCAGAAATATCTGTTATAGCGGTTGTCGTATCTTTGGTCTTTCGTTTTAAACTTAGACGGAGCGGTGTTTTTGGAGGTGTGGAAGATGAATAAAATGAAAAAGGTATTTAAGGTTGCCATTTATGAATTAAAACTTATGTGTTTTTCATCAAAGTTCCTGATATTGTCGGTTTTGGCATTTATTATAATGGATGTTACAGTAAGAGGATACAGGATGTTTTCACACGATTATAACCTGCCTATAGCACCGGCTGTGCTGCCGTTTTATTTTGCCGATGTGAGTTACGGAAATATAGAAATACTGTTTCTTTTGCTCTGGTTTAGTGATGTGCCGATGAAACAGAGGGTGCAGAACCAGATATTACAAAGATGCGGTATGCCGTGCTTTGCACTTGGACATCTGTTTTCGATAGTATTTGCAACAATAGTTTTTGTGCTGGAACAGTTTGTGTTTTCAGTTTTGCTGTGTGGTACAAATCTTACATTTACAAGCTGGGGAAAAGTATGGGGAAGTGCAGCGGCAGGAACGGTAAAAAAACTTGGATATTCAAGTGGCTTTGTAATATCAAAAAATGTATTTCAAAATTATACGGTACCGCAGGCATTGCTGTTTTCAATGACGATATTTTTGCTGATGGGGATATGTTATGGAATGGTAGAATTTCTGCTGAACGGTCTGCAGAAAGGAAAACTTGGAACAGTGGTATTGTCGGTATGGAGCGTTGCGTGGATATTTTTAAAGACGAACACAACAGATTTTATACGCTCGTTTATGAAATATGCACCGCAGGGCTGGTATAATCTTGGAAGAAACAATATAAGTGCATCAAAGAATATAATCAGTGGTCTTTTTGTGGGTGTAGTGGTTTTGTTTATTGTAAATTTTGTGCTTGTAATGCAGAAGAAACTTGAGCTGGTGAAATAATGGAGGAGAGCAAAATGGAAGATAAAATAGTGGTGAAGAATGTTTCTAAAATGTTTGGGAAAGAAAAGGTGCTTGATAATGTGAGCCTGACGGTTAAAAAGGGAAGTATAGTGGGGATTGTCGGAAGAAACGGGAGCGGAAAAACTGTTCTTTTTAAGCTGATTTGTGGTTTCTACAGTGTGAGTGACGGTGAGATAATAGTTGATGGAAAGAAGCTTACAAAGAGTCACTCAACACCTGAAAATATAGGGAGCATCATAGAAACACCGGGATTTTTGGGAAGTTATTCAGGTTACAGAAATCTTAAATTTCTTGCCGACATAAGAAACAGGATTGGGAAAAAGGAGATATGCGAAGCAATAGAGATGGTCGGACTTGACCCAAAAAGCAGAAAACATGTCAGGAAATATTCGCTGGGAATGAGACAGCGTCTCGGACTTGCCCAGACATTTATGGAGGGGCAGGACATACTGATACTTGATGAGCCGATGAACGGACTTGACAATCAGGGCGTAGCCGATATGAGAAAACTGTTTCTGAAACTGAAAGAACAGGGGAGGACTATGCTTGTTGCAAGCCACAACAGGGAAGATATTGATGTGTTGTGTGATGAAGTCTATGAGATGGATCACGGGATACTGACAACAGAGAGAAAGTAGTGGAAAAAGCCATTTTGAGAATATCAAGATGGCTTATTCTTTACAGAAATATGTCCAAATGTTAGAATGTTGCTAAATAATAGTAACAGTTCAGCCATAAAAAGATACTTAACAATACAATGAGCTTGTTCATTGTATTGTTAAGTACCTTTTTATGGTAGAATAGCCTTTCATTTCTGAAATGAAATAAACATAAGCTGCATAGCAGCGACTGACAGCTTGCTGGCAGGTTTATGAATGTAAGAAATGCAAGGCTGAACTGTTACAAAGAATACAATACAAAATAACAGGAGTTTACAATGAGAGCACATATAATATAGCAGGAGGATGGATATGGCAAGAACGGTAAGTAGTTACGGAACCGAAAATAAAACACCATATTGAAAGTTGAGATTAAGAATGAATGATTTGATAGATGTTTTGGATATAATAGGTGTGATTGCATTTGCAATATCAGGTGCGATGACTGCGATAAAAAAGAGGATGGATCTGCTCGGAGTATGCGTGCTTGGAATCGTGACGGCAGTCGGTGGCGGCATAACAAGGGATGTGCTGCTTGGCAATACGCCACCATCAGTATTTAAAAATCCAAGAGATGTGAGTATAGCTGCAGTTGTTTCATGTCTTGTGTTTATATTTATGATAATGAATGCGTCTGAGCATACAAAAAATCCGAGTGAAAAATTTGTGGAAATATATGAAAATATTCTGATGTTTTCTGATGCCGTAGGACTTGGAGCATTTACTGTCATCGGAATAGATGTGGCGAAAAAAACGGTCAGCGATTACAACACAAATACGTTTCTACTTATATTTGTCGGAGTTATAACAGGAGTGGGCGGAGGTGTTCTGCGTGATATAATGAGCGGCATGATACCATATATATTTAAGAAACATATATATGCAGTTGCATCGGCAGTAGGAGCAGGTGCTTATATTGTCATTGACAATTATATAGGAAGAAACACGGCAATAGTCGGTTGCTCGGTGCTTGTCGTGGTTGTGCGTGTGCTGGCTGCTCATTTTGAGTGGAATCTGCCTAAGATAAAATATGGAGAATGATTTTTTATAAAAGGTGGAAAGAAAATACAAACTTAAACAGAGGAGAAAGTCCTATGGAACAGGAGAAGATGAGAGCGGCAGTATGTGAAGATGTTTTGGAAGAAGCTCAGTGGCTTTCTGACATGATATACAAGTGGTATGCTGATAAAGGCATAGAAGGCGAGGTCAGCATTTTTGAAGATGCTGCCAGATTTCTTTTTGCGAGAGAGGATTATAGTTTTGATGTACTGTTTCTTGATATAAGAATGCCTGGAGAAAATGGGGTATCTTTGGCTAAGCATCTTCGCAGGCTTGGTGATGATATGCCTATTATATTTGTGACAGGCGAAAGGGAATATATTCTTGAGGGTTACGAGGTGGAGGCACTTCATTATCTGATAAAGCCGGTGCAGGAAAAAAAGATTTTTGAATGTCTTGAGAGAGTTTACCGCAATGCAGCACAGCAGGAAGCATATGTGATATTGACAGGAGATATGGGTGTTGTTAAAGTTTTACAAAAGGATATATATTATATAGAAGTGTTTGGTCATGATATGAAATATGTGACAAGGCAGGGTGAATTTTTTAAAACAGGTTCATTAAAGGAAGCCTTAAGTGAGCTTTCAAAGCAGGATTTTGTAAGCTGTTATCGTGGAATTGCAATAAATCTCCGTTATATATGGCGTATAGAAAAAGATAAGCTGTATATGGCAGAGGAGTGCCGCAGCTTTGAAAAAACTGTTCCGGTGAGCAGAAGAATGTATAAGCAGGTCAATCAGAAATTTATTGATTACAATAGAAAACAGGAAGATTAGAGGATTATTATGGAACTTATAATAGCAATAGTTTCAATATGCATTTTCATTGCATTATTATCTTTCAGCATTTTGAAAATATGGCTGCCGGGATATATGGTGCGTGAAATGGAGCAATATCAAAACAAGCTTCTTGAGCGTCAGTTTGAGGAGATTGACAATACATATCGTGAGATGCGTGGATGGCGGCATGATTATAAAAATCATATGCAGGTGCTTAAGATTTATGTCGAAAACAGACAGTGGGAAAATGCAAGGGATTATATTGTACAGATGAATGAGGATTTAGAGAGCATAGATCATGTTATAAAAACAGGAAATATTATGGCAGATGCTATCGTAAACAGTAAGGTATCTCTTGCAAAGAAGAAAGACATAAAACTTGATGTAACAGCAAAAATACCAAAGGAAATTCCGATGACGGATGTGGAATTTTGCGTTGTTTTTGGAAATATTATGGACAATGCAATAGAGGCATGTGAAAAACTTGCATCAAAAGAAAATAAATTTATCAGAGTATATATAGGTGTATTTAAAAAACAGTTTTATATGTCCGTCAGCAATTCTACAGATCAGAAAAAACGGACAAAAAAATATTTATCAATGAAGGGTGAAGGGCATGGATTTGGTTTACAGCGTATTGATAAGATCATTCATGACAAAAACGGATACCTCAATCGTCAGAATGAACCGGGAGTATTTGCGACTGAGATAATGTTGCCATATATTTAGCAGTATTAAGAAAGTATCGCTTTTATTGTGTAGAACAATAAATTTCGTGTAGTGACTTGTTTGTATCAGAAGAATATAAGAATAAAAGACCGCTTAAGTTAAAAATCATACCGCTTATGCAAAAAAGGCACAAGAGGTATGATTTTTTATTATACTAAAAGCAGTTCATGATAGTTTATCAAATATTTTGAGAAAGGATGAGAAAAATGGGAGAGAGAAAAAGAGGTGTAAATCTTGCCATGCCAAGTTATTGTTCTGCATTTTGGGATTGTATCAGAACTATATGGAGTATGGATAAAAAAGTGTATCTTTATGGCTTAGCAGCATTGCCATTTGCAGCATTACAGCAGATACTGCCATTTTATATGCCTAAGCTGGTAGTGCAGGGAGTTGAAGAAAGTGCCAGAATGACAATGCTTATACTTCAGCTTTGTGCTTTAGTTTTTTTGCTTTTAATATGTGTTATTGTCAGATGGCATTTCAGTGGACAGATTACAAGTCGCAATCAGATTATTGCAAAAGGGCTGCAAAACAGATTTGCGAAAAAATTACTTATGGTAGATTATAGTTATCTGGAGGATAAGAAATTTCTTGAACTTAAAAATGTAGTAAAAAAGGATCTGTTTGGTGGAAAGGTTGGCGATGATGATTCCACAGGAAATTTAAAGTATTTTGTGAAAGATATTTTTGAATTATTTTCAACATTTATAATGTTGATAGTCTATATCGCATTTATTGTCCGGCTTGAATGGTGGCTTGTTTTGATATTTGCAATGTTGTTTGCGGTGAGCTTTTTTAGTGGAAAGCTTACAGGAGCATACGAAAAAAAATGGGCAAAAGAGGGTGGTGAGGTCTGGCAGAAGATGGATTATATTACCAGACGCACCGAGGATTTTTCGATGGCGAAAGATATAAGAATGTACAATATGGAGAATTGGTTCGATACACTTTTTAAAAAATATCGTAAGAAAAGACTTGATTATAAAGCAAAAGAAATGGAATATCGTCTGTTTGGAGAAGGGGTTACTGCTTTGCCTGAAATGATATCGTATGTATTATTTTACGGAGTGATAGTCTGGAAATTTTTTAAAGGAGAGATGCCGATATCTGATGTTATATTCTATAATGGAATGATATCAGGCTTTATGCTTCAGAGAAACTCAGGTATGACTAATCTGCATCATCTTATAAATAGTGTATCAGCATTTGGTCGTTATAAAGAATTTATTATATATGGTGATGATATGTCGGCAGAAGCTGCTGAGCTTAAAAAAGCTGCACCACAGATAGAGCTTAAACATGTCAGCTTTGCATATCCTTCTTCAGAGCATAACATCATTGATGATATGAGCCTTAAGATAGATGCAGGGGAAAAAATAGCAGTTGTTGGGCTCAATGGTGCAGGAAAGACAACTCTTATGAAGCTTATTTGCGGACTTTTACATCCGACAAAGGGAAAAATTCTTCTAAACGGAGTAGATATGGAAACAATGACGCAACAGGAAATATATGCGTGGTTTTCATGTGTTTTTCAGGATGTTCATTTTCTGCCGCTTTCAGTCAGGGAAAATATCAGTATGAAACCTTTAAATGGCAAAGTTGATGACAGGGTATGGGAATGTCTTGATAAAGCTGGAATGAGTGAGGTTATTAACGAGTTGCCAGGGAAAGATGATACCTTGATGGAAAAATCACTAAATGATGAGGCAACAGATTTTTCAGGAGGACAGTGTCAGAAGCTGATGCTTGCGAGAGCATTGTACAGAGACAGCGGAGTTTTGATATTGGATGAGCCGACAGCAGCACTTGATGCGATAGCGGAAAATGATATTTATCAAAAATATGCATACTTTACGCAGAATAAAACATCGTTTTTTGTATCGCACAGATTGTCAAGCACAAGATTTTGTGACCGCATTATTTTGATTGATGGAGGAAAGATTGCTGAGGAGGGGACACACAAAAGCCTGCTTGAAAAAAATGGAATATATGCAAAGATGTTTTCTCTTCAGAGCAGATATTATCAGGAAAGGGTGGTGGATTAGATATGTCTAAAAAAGAAATGATAAAAACAAATCTGCGGGGATTGAAATTGGTGTATTCATCACTTTCTATTCCAAAGATTTTTGTTATATTATTTATTGTATTTGATGTAATGTATAATTACTGGGGTTTGTTTTTTGCTTCGCACCTTATTGATGACCTTGTATTAAGGGTTGAAAGAGAGCGTATATTAGGAGATTTTTTAGGACTTACAGTTGGAAATGGGATTTTGTATTTTGCAATGTGTGTGGTGATAAAATTTTATTTTTATGGTGGTTCCATGATATGGGAGGATGCAAATCATGAATTAAACAAAAAGCTTATGTCGATGGATTATGAATATATGGAATCTGAAACTATCCAAAACAAACGGCGCGATATTGACAATATGGCTCGTGAGCATGGCTGTGGACTTAATATGCTTTTCTGGACAGCTACACCATTTGTTGAGCGTCTGCTTCAGCTTGTCGTTGCGGGTATCATAACAGTACAGCTTTTTGTAAAATGTCTTACAGCTTATAAGACACAGGAGTGGAAAGGAATTTTAATAGTTTTATCTTTTGTTGCATTTTTGATAATATTTTTGTATGTAAATCAGAGAATGACACAGAAGATACAGGCTAAAATAAATAAAAGTGTAGAAGAAAGACTTCCATATACGAGAAAATATGATTTTTATGTTGATGAATATATAGGTAGAGAAGAATGTGGAAAAACAGTGCGGCTGTTTAACCAGCAAAGTCTTTTGTCAGAAACACTTAATGAGATTTTTAAGAAAGTATCAAAGCTTTTGAGCAGGCAGACAATTCTTGAAGCAAGAATGAACCAGTGGGCAGAGGGAATAAATGTATTAATCTCAGGAATGATCTATCTTTTGCTTGGCATTATGGCATTGAAGCGTGTAATTTCTGTTGGAAGTATATGTCTTTATGCGGGATGCATTACCAATTTTTTGTGGCATTTTCAAAAATGGAACCAGCAGGTATCATTATTGAAAATGAATACAAAATATGTAAAACAGTACCTTGATTTTATGGATATAAAAAATAAAAAATACGAGGGAACACTGCCGGTGGAAAAGCGTGATGACGATAAATTTATGATTGAGTTTGAAAATGTATCATTTCATTATCCGGGCAGTGAGAAAAATGTATTGGAGAATTTTTCTATCAGATTTAATATAGGTGAAAGACTTGCCGTTGTCGGTAGAAATGGTTCAGGTAAAACGACATTTATCAAGCTGTTGTGCCGTTTGTATGATCCAACCGAGGGAAGGATACTTTTAAACGGAATAGATATAAAAAAATATGACTATAAGGAATATTTAAGTCTGTTCAGTGTAGTATTTCAAGACTTCCAGATACCGGCATTTACATTGGGTCAGGCAGTTGCAGCATCACAGGAATATGATGGGGAGCATGTAAATGATGCCGTAAAAAAAGCAGGACTTTCAAGTCTGGCAGCAAGAATGCCGTATGGAAATGAGACATATCTTACAAAGGAATTTGATAAAACCGGAGTTAATATATCAGGTGGTGAAGCACAAAAACTTGCGATTGCAAGAGCATTGTACCACGATACTCCATTTGTCATACTTGATGAGCCGACAGCAGCACTTGATCCTATTGCTGAATACGAGGTGTATGCTAAATTTGATGAACTTATTGGAACAAAAACAGCAGTATATATATCGCATCGACTTTCAAGTTGTCAGTTTTGCAATGATATTCTTGTGATTGATGATGGAAAGGCAGTACAAAGAGGCAGTCATGAAAAATTGATCGACGAGGAAGGTCTTTATGCAAAGCTTTGGAAAATACAGGCAAAATATTATCAGAAAACTCAGTGATGTTACTGAAAAAACTTCCGGCACTTATCTTTCTTTACTTTGAGATGTTTCAATGTTAAAATGCAGTTATAGAATATTGTGTGTTTTTGTACGAAACTATTTTTTGCAAGTTAAGCATAGCCTTATGTTGGCTATATTATTTCTGAGCGGAAGCGAATAGCTTTCATAGAATTATTTTGTAAAAAAGCTACTCAGAAATGAGGATTAGCGTGAGGTTAAAAATGCATACAGGAGGGAGCGTATGGCAAGAGTTGTAGGGATAGGAAATCAGAGTTTTGAATCAATACGGAAAAAAGACACTTTTTATATAGACAAAACAGCATTTATAAAAGAGTGGTGGGAAAATGAAGATATAGTAACACTTATAACCCGTCCACGCCGTTTTGGAAAAACATTGAATATGGATATGCTCAGATGTTTTTTTTCAAATGAATATAAGGACAGGGGAGAGCTTTTTGAAGGACTTAATATCTGGGAGGATGAAAAGTATCGTGAAATTCAGGGAGCATATCCGGTAATCTTTTTAAGTTTTGCGGGGATAAAAGGGAATACATTTGAATTGTCGAGAAAACAAATATCTGATAGGATTATTGACTTATATGAAAGTAACAGATTTTTGCTTAAGTCAGATTGTATAAGTGATACAGAAAAGGCAAGATATATATCATTTTTGGAAAATCCAATGGATGAAGATATATCATTTAAATTAAACGAGTTATCAAATTATTTGAGCCGTTATTATAAAAAGAAAGTAATAATACTTCTTGACGAATATGACACACCGATGCAGGAGGCATATGTAAACGGTTACTGGGAAGAACTCGTTGCATTTACAAGAAGTCTTTTTAATTCAACCTTTAAGACAAATCCATATCTTGAGCGAGCAATAATGACCGGAATAACAAGGGTTTCCAAGGAGAGCATCTTTAGTGATTTAAATAATCTTAAGGTTATAACAGTTACAAGTGATGAGTATTCAAAATGTTTTGGTTTTACCGAGGAGGAAGTATTTGATGCACTTGACGAGCAGGAACTTTCAAGTGAAAAAGAGAAAGTAAAAAAATGGTATGATGGTTTTACATTTGGCACGAGTAAAGATGTATATAATCCATGGTCGATAATTAACTTTCTTGACGAAAAAAAATATAAAACATACTGGGCAGATTCGAGTTCAAATGGACTTGTATCACAACTGATACAACAAGGTTCTTCAAAAACTAAGGTGATAATGGAGGAGTTGTTGGAAGGAAAAAGCATAAAAACAAAACTGGATGAACAGATTGTCTTTAATCAGCTTGACGGAAGTTCAGAAGCAATATGGAGTTTATTATTAGCTAGTGGTTATTTAAAGGTAGATTATGTTGACTTTGCAAATTCTGAAGGAAATAACATATATGAATTAAGCCTAACAAACTTTGAAGTAAAAAAAATGTTTGAAAAGATGATTGATAACTGGTTCAAAACAAGGGACGACTCGTCAAGTGAATTTGTAAGTGCCTTAATTCAAGGTGACTTAGATGCAATGAATTATTATATAAATGAGATTACGGCTAATATCTTTAGTTGTTTTGATGTAGCCGGAAAAGAAGAATCAAGAATAAGACCGGAGAACTTCTATCACGGTTTCGTTTTAGGACTTATGGTAGACCAGATAGACAACTATATCATAACCTCAAACAGAGAAAGCGGTTTTGGCAGATATGACATAATGCTAGAACCTATAAATAAAAATAGTGCAAAATATCAAGGAAGTATTCCTACGGGAAGAATACTTCCAGGTATCATTATAGAATTTAAAGTAATAAATCCAAGAAAAGAAAACACACTTGAGGAAACAGTCGAAGCGGCATTAAAACAGATAGAAGAAAAAAATTACGATGCAGAGCTGATAGGGAGAGGAGTAAATCCTTCAAATATCCACCATTATGGTTTTGCGTTTAAAGGCAAGGAAGTGTTGATAGATGGAAACAGAAAAGATGCGTCATGAAATTGTGACAAGTAATCCGGATGTAGATGTGAGATTTTATCTGTCTAAGGATGAGGGCAGTTATGTTTCACCACATTGGCATAACAGTCTTGAGATTGTCTATGTTATAAAGGGAAAAGTTGTGCTTAATCTTCCAAGAGGTGTTAAGGTGACGGCGAGTGACGGTGAGTTTTTTATGGCAAATCCGAGGGAAATCCATTCTGTTCTAGCGGAAAAAAACGAGGCACTTGTGCTTCAGATACCACAGCGTTTTTATGACAAATATGTTCCGTCAATGCATCTGCGAAGATTTTTTGTTGATATGCATCCGGGGGATGAGGTTGAAAGAACAAAACTTGAACGGTTGAAAAAGATTTTTACGGATATGTATGTTATCTATGATGTAAGACCAGAGGGGTATCTGCTTCGGTTTAACAGCCTGCTTTATGAACTTTTATTTACACTTATCCATTCCTATTCGGAGAAACTATTGCAAAGGGATTTTGAGAGGGATGACAAGTATTTTAACCGATTAAAAGACATAATGGATTTTATAGATGAAAATCATGCATATGGCATATCAACAGCCGTTATCGCAGAAAAATTTGGATACAATCCTGATTACATGGCAAGATTTTTTAAGAAATATATGAACTGTACTGTTACTGATTATATATATCTTGTGCGTATAGGATATGTGCACCGTGCTCTTGTTAATACAAATGATTCGGTGGCTGATATTTTTGAAAGGCATGGATGCACAAATCATCATCTTGCAATGAAATATTTTCGCAATCAGTACGGCTGCACACCGAGGGAACACAGGAAAAAAGAACAAAGTAAATATAAGACATAGATAAAGGCAGCATTTTTATGGTGTCTTTTATTTTGTTTATATTATTATGCTTAAGTAAAAAGATAGTTTGCTATAGTCTGATGTTATGGTTTGCTGCATTGTCAGTTGGTTTTGAATTGTGCATTATATACTAAAAGTCGGAATAATACCTTTTTTGCGTCTGAATAGATGGATTTCATTTTTGGCTTTAGCATTTATACTATAGTTACATTAAAGGTAAATGCAAAACATCATAACGATTGTTTTACATTTACCCCTGTAAACCGGTTATTACATGATGAACTCATAAATGTTCATTATAATATGCAAAATGCGAAAGGAGGGCTCGTTATGAGTCAGAAAAAAAGTGAAATCCGTTTTTGGGAGCGATTTTCTTATGGTTGTGGAGATTTAGGATGTAACATCATCTACTCGGCAATGTCATCATTTCTATTATTTTATTACACAGATTATGTTCATGTAAGTGCAGGTGTTATCGGTACTATAATGCTTTTGTCAAGAGTGTTTGATGGTATTACGGACCTGATAATGGGAATTATTGTTGACAGGACAAAATCAAGATTTGGAAAGTGCAGACCGTGGATACTCCGCATGGCGATACCGTTTGCACTGGCAGGAATCCTACTGTTTACCGTGCCGTCAGGACTTGGCAATACAGCAAAACTTGCGTATATTTTTATAACTTACAACTTAGTTTCTTCTGTTATATATACGGCTATAAATGTACCGTATGCAACGCTTAATTCACTGATTACACAGGATCAGTACGAACGTTCAGTGCTCAGCATTTTCCGCATGATATTGGCTACAACAGGAACATTGATTATAACAAATCTTACACTTCCTTTAGTTGAATTTTTCGGAAATAATCTTTCAGCATGGACAAAGACATTCGCCGTCTTTGGAATTTTGGCAGTAATCGTATTTATGATTACATTTACGGGGACAAAAGAGCGTGTAGTTCCTGCAAAAGATACAAAGCAGGAAAAAGTTCCATTTGTAAAGGGAATCAGTTTATTATTCCAGAATAAATACTGGATGATGATAACAATAACACTTGTATTTATCTTTATCAATTATTCATTAAACGGCGGAGCAGCAGTATATTATGCAAAAAATATACTCCACAACAGTGATATGGTCGGAACAATGAATCTTGTTGCAAACCTTGTTCAGATAGGTGTAATGTTCTTTACTGCATTTATCATTAAGAAGATTGGTAAGAGAAATATGCTCATCGTCGGAGCTGTTATCTATGGACTAGGTTTTGCAATGTTTGGTTTCGTCGGAACAAATATGACAGGAATAATGATTGCGTGTGTACTTAAAGGTGTTGGAAATGCAGGAATTTCATCATGTATGTTCGCAATCGTATCTGATACTATCGAGTATGGTGAGTGGAAAACAGGCTACCGTACAGAGGGACTTATAAATTCTGCTTCAAGTTTTGGTTTCAAGGTAGGAAACGGACTTGGTTCTGCAATCCTTGGCTGGGTTATCGGTGCAGCAGGAGCAGGTACGGGTTCGGAAATCACATTTATCTGGATTCCTGCAATCCTTTGTATAGGACAGGTTGTTGTAATGTGGTTCTACAAACTTGATAAAGAGTATGACGGAATCGTTGAAGCACTTGAAAAGGAAGGAGCTGCTAAATAATGCTTAAAAATCCAATATTAAAAGGTTTTAACCCTGACCCGTGTATCTGCCGCAAAGGCGATGATTATTATATTGCAGTATCAACATTTGAGTGGTTTCCCGGAATACCGGTTTATCATTCAAAGGATATGAAAAACTGGGAACTTTACACTCATGTCCTCACAGATGATACAAATCCAGACCTTAAAAAACTTCCTTCAGCAAAGGGAATATGGGCACCATGTCTTACATATTGTGAGCAGGAAGATATGTTCTATGTTGTGTATGGTGTCATGAACTCAATGAATGCAAGATATTTTGATGTAGATAATTTTGTTATCACGGCAAAGGATATAAGAGGACCGTGGAGTGAGCCGGTATATTTACATTCATCAGGATTTGACGCATCAATACTCCACGATGATGATGGAAGAAAATATATTGTTTCACTTGACTGGGAGACAAGAGAGGGATACGAAAAGCCAGGAGTTATAGCAATCTCTGAGTACGACCCTGAAAAGAAAGAGATAATCGGCTATCCAAAACGCATATGGCGTGGTGGCACGGACAGAGGTTGTATCGAAGCACCTCATCTTACAAAGAGAAACGGATATTATTATATTATGTGTGCGGAGGGCGGCACGGGATATAACCACTGTGTAACAATGGGACGCTCAAAAAATGTGTGGGGACCATATGAAGGTGACCCTATGAATCCTATAGTCACATCAAATCCGCTCGTATCAAATGAGAGACATGACCCGGACCATTTAAAACCAAAATATTTCAATCCTGATGTGGTATTGCAAAAAGCCGGACATGGAAGTTATGTTGAGACACAGCTTGGAGAGGTATATCTTGTGCACCTTTGTTCAAGACCGTTCAGACCTGAACTTCGCTGCACACTCGGCCGTGAAACGGCAATACAGAAAATGAAATGGACAGAGGACGGATGGCTTCGCATGGCAGACGGAAGCAATATTGCAAAAGAGTATTGCGATGAGAGCAAGCTGCCTGAATATCCTGTAAAACAGGTGCCGGATTTTGATGATTTTGATGATGACACACTTGGCAATTTCTATTATGCACCGAGAATCATGCCGCAGAGTTTTGCCGATGTAACGGCAAGAAAAGGTTATGTCCGGCTGCGTGGACAGGAATCGAGAGCATCTTTAAATAAAGTAAGCATACTTGCAAGAAAACTTACAAGTGTGTATGCCACTGTTACAACAAAGATGGAATTTGTGCCGGAGGTACACCAGCATTCAGCAGGTCTTATAATCTATTATGACAATATGAATTATATAAATCTCCGCAAATATTACAGCGAGACACTCGGAAAGAGTGCAATTTCGATAATCGCACTTGAAAACGGAGAAAAAACGGAATTTGTCAACACAAGGCTCGCAGTAGATGATGTACCTATTTACTTCAGGCTTGAAATAAGAGGAAAACATTCGCAGTTTTTCTGGAGTTATAACGGAAAAGATTACAATAAGATAGGAATACCGTTTGATACGACAAAATTTTCAGATGAGTATTGTAAGTACGGTGAATTTACCGGAACAATGGTCGGTATCACCTGTGCTGACAGAGTAAAGCATAAGCATTATGCTGACTTTGATTTTTTTGAGTATAAGGCAGATGAAGACAAAGCGGTGGAATAATATATAGAAATTAGAAAATAAAAAAGGATGCAGGGCTGTATATACACATAAAAATGTATATGCGGCCTTGTTGGGCATTGAGGGAAGATAAAAAAATATTTAAATTAATTTTGAATTTTTTGCAACAAATAAGAAAAATATCTGTCTTTATAAGTGAAACAGTAATGACAAAATTACAAAGGTTTAGAAATAACTTTAACACTATCAGGCAGCAGAGTGGATTGCAAATGTCCGCTTAATTTTAGAAAGGAGCTGACGCTTATGAAAAGACAGATTGAAAAAATTATGACAATGGCAGTTGCAGCAGGTTTGATGACAAGTATGTTATGTGGAGAAGTAAGCCATGCAGCAAAAGTAAAGACACCATATTATAAAACGGGAGTAAAGACGGATTACCTTGTCAAAGATACAGCGTTTTATAAAAAGACCGGAGAGGTGTTATCATTTAGGGAAAAATATGCAGAGACTTCAGGATATAATCCGGTATCGTATTCAGTTTATGGTTCAGGGTCTGGAAAGCAAAGACCACTTACAGGATATGTAATGATAGGTAATGTTAATAAATTTGGTAAGTGCATAAGTTATGAGGTGCTTGATAATACCGGCTCTGTAGATAAGATAGTGCTTGACGGCAAGAAATCTTACAAATTAGATAAAGTAAGAAAGCCGGCAGAAAACGACAGTGTATCATGGGAGGACTTCGGAAAAAAGACAGCGGCTGAATTAAATATGGAATTTAAGACAGCATCGAAATTAAAAATTCCGGAGGGTAAGCATACCTTATCAATTACAGATAAACATGGTCATAAATCTATTCTCAAGGTTTGGAAAGATACAAAAGCACCTAAGATAAAAGTAACTAGAAAAGGTAAAAAGATAACTTGCAAAATTACGGACAAATCAGGAATAGATGAAGTAAACGGCAAGAAAATATCAAAAAATGGAAAAATAATTAAATCATATACAGTTAAAGGAGACTGTGTAGTTTCAGATTTGGCAGGAAACGAGTCAGTTTCATATTCGTTTAAGTAAAGCTATATTTGGCTATATATGTATTAAGATTGAACAGAAAATTAGTAACAGTTCAGCCTCTCATTTATTACATTCGTAAACCTGCCAGCAAGCTGTCAGTCGCTGCTATGCAGCTTGTGTTTACTTCATTTCATAAATGAAAGGCTATTCAGCCCCAAAAAAGATAAGTCAATAATACATTGAGCAAACTCATGTATTATTGACTTATCTTTTTTGGGCTGAACTGTTACAAAAATTATAAAAAATTATTTTTTATGCCGCTTGAAGTGAAACAGGCGGCATATTTTAATGATATTAAAGTTCAATACTTATATTGTGTAGAACGATAAGTTAGAGCATTGCTTGTGTCAGGAGGGCGACAAATAATTTATGATATGCTGTGTCCGACAATGATAAGATTATATAAATGGTACATCTAAAATTTATACAAAATTGATTACTGAAAATATAAAGAATTCTGTGCAATAGTTTGAAATCTTAGCAAATCTCATTAAAAAGTGGTTTTTATTGTGAAAACTAAACATAAAATTTAATCTCAATATGTAAAAAATGCAAATGGAAAATGGAAAAGAAAGTTGTTAATATTTGTGAAAAAGAAGCATTGCTTTTTTTGTAGGGGATAAATTATAATATAAGAAAGGAACAAGGCGACTATGGGGGATACAAAAAACAGGTTGAAACCGGATATTATCGTAAAAAACTATTGGAGTTCAAATGAGGAATTTGCAGATTTGTTTAATGCAGTATTGTTTGGTGGCAAACAGGTAATAAAATCCTACGAACTAAATGATGTTGATACAGATGTATCGAATGTAGAAAAATATGGAACTTATACGGAAAGTATAAAAGCAATAAGAGACAATATTAAGATAAGAAAAAAATCAACAATATCGGGTATAGAGTTTGTGCTGTTAGGAATTGAGGGACAGGAGCACATTCATTATGCAATGCCGTTAAGGATTATGGGATATGATTACGGTTCATACAGAAAACAATATAGTGACATAAAAAAAGAGATAAAAAAGAAAAAAGGATTAACAACAGACGAATTTTTATCAGGCATGAAAAAAGAAGACAGATTTATACCGGTTGTTACGATTGTTGTGTATTATGGAGAAAAGGAATGGGATGGTGCATTATCATTAAAGCAGATGATGACGATACCAAAAGAAATGGAAAATATAGTTAATGACTATAAGATGAAATTGGTAGAAGCCAGACAAAATGATTTATTATTTTATAATGTTAATAATCGTGATTTGTTTAATCTGTTTGGAATATTACTTAATAAGGACAAGAATACAAGAGAGTTGAGAGAAGAAGCAATAAAATACAGTGTAGATCATAAAGTAGATAAAAATGTATTAAATACCGTAGCAGGAGCGGCAAGATGTGACTTAGATTTTGATGATTTGTTTAAGGAGGGCGACAGTATGTGGAGAGTATTTGAAGAAACAAGAGACGAAGGAAAAATTGAAGGAAAAATTGAGGGAAAAATTGAAGGACAAATTGAGGCATATAATGATTGTAATATGCCTATAGCTGAAATTGCCAAAAAGGTATCAAAGTCAGAGGAGTATGTGAAAGAAGTTATAAAAAAGTTATCGGCCGCGTGTTTATAAATCGGTAAGATATGAATAAATTTTTTATCAGATTATAAGGGAGAAAAGGTAGACCATCAAATTTATTAGTGACTTATAAATTTTATAATATATTTAAAATAAAAAGTAAATCCGTTATTATGGGCTTGATAAAAATAACAGTTCATAAAATGGAGGTAGTCAAATGTTGAATGAGTCAGTAATTAAAGTATTAAAAAACGGAATGCGGGATATTGCAAAGTATATGCAGATGGTCGGGGATTTTTTATATATTGAGGGGATGATTGAGGATAAAAATAATGTACCTTTTTATGAGAAACATGGTTTTTCGGTGTGGAGAATGGTGCGGCAATACAGATTTGTAATTACGGGACTGATGTTTGCTCATAGATTGTGCAGAAATGAGGAGTAATATATGGATTTAAGAGTATTGCGTTATGTTTCTTGAACCTGTAAATACGGAGGGGTTTGAGTATATAAGGGTAAAGGAAAGTGACCATTGGGTTTTGACAATGAGGGCAGATGACCCGCTCGCAGAATTGGCATTAGTGTACTGTGGATAAGAACTTTAATCTTTATTGTACAAGTCAGAGATATGGTGTATTAACTGCTAAAGTATGCCTAAAAAGCATAACAAGATATACAATATAAGTATTAGACATAATAAGATATAAGGCTTTATAATGTATATACAATGATTTTTAAAGAATTAACAGCACTTATGTATCTGTTAGATATTGCAGGATTGTGATAATACATTATATTACTGTGGCAAAAAGGCATTTTGACACTAATTGATGCACCATAGTGTTATATTGTTATGCGATTTTGGAATTATCTGATGCACATATTTTAGGAGGGATTATTATAATGAAAAGATTAGTAGCTTATTTTAGTGCAAGTAAAACGACGGAAAAAGTCGCAAATATGATAGCAGAAGAAGGCGGTTATGATATTTGTGAGATTACTCCAAAAGAGGCATACACAAAGGCAGACCTCAATTGGATGGACAAAAAGTCAAGAAGCAGCGTCGAGATGAAAGATAAGAAAATAAGACCTGAAATCAAGAACAATGATATTGATATGAGTCAGTATGATGAGATTATTTTAGGTTTTCCTATCTGGTGGTATGTTGCACCAACTATTGTAAATACATTTTTGGAAAAATATGATTTCTCAGGCAAAAAGATTATTCTGTTTGCAACATCAGGAGGAAGTGGATTTGGCAATACGGTTAAGGAATTACAGCCATCAGCACCAAACTCTGAAATTGTGGAAGGAAAACTTTTAAACAGAGCGACAAAGCAGGAAATAGCCGATTGGATTAAGGAAATTTAGGAATATAGGGAGGCTTTTATGGCTAAGATAGTACAGACAGCAGGAAGAAATGCACTCGGAGAGTTTGCTCCTGAGTTTGCACATTTTAATGATGATGTTCTTTTCGGTGAGAACTGGAACAATCAGGATATAGATGTAAAAACAAGAAGTATTATAACAGTAGTAGCACTTATGGCTTCAGGAATTACTGACTCTTCATTAAAATTCCATTTGCAGAATGCAAAGAACCACGGTGTGACACAGAAAGAAATCGCAGCAATCATCACTCATGTTGCTTTTTATGCAGGCTGGCCAAAAGGCTGGGCAGTATTTAATCTTGCAAAGGAAGTTTGGAGCGATGGCGAGGGAGATTTGCCATACGAGGATGAAGCAATGAGGGTTCATGCAAAGCAGATGGTATTTCCAATCGGTGAACCAAATGATACATATGCAAAATATTTTATTGGACAAAGTTATCTTGCACCTGTATCAACAAGTCAGGTAGGAATTTTCAATGTAACATTCGAGCCGGGATGCAGAAATAACTGGCATATCCATCACGCTAAGAGTGGCGGCGGTCAGATACTTGTGTGCGTGGCAGGTCGCGGATATTATCAGGAAGAGGGCAAAGAAGCAATCGAGCTTAATCCTGGTGACTGTATTAACATTCCGGCAGAAGTAAAACACTGGCATGGAGCAGCACCGGATAGCTGGTTTAGTCATCTTGCGGTAGAAGTACCGGGCGAGGAAATATCAAATGAATGGTGTGAAGCCGTGACAGATGCAGAGTATGGAAAACTTAAAGATTAAAAGTGGATATACAAGGCAACCAAGAAATAATTTGACAAAAAATTAGTCTGATATAAGGATTATGATAATTTTATTAAAGTAAAAAATGGCAAAGTTGTCAAGGCAGCAATAAGCCTTAAGCTTGCAGATTAGTATTTCAAGTTAGCGTATCAAAATTATAATCATACAAAAGTTCATTTGTATCTGTAAGAGATGCGTTGTGCTGCAATGCAAATATGATTATGCTGTCACGCTGGAAACGGGCGTACAAAATAGGGTACCCGGTGGCTTTTAAAAGCTGCTGGGTATCTTCAAATGACATATTAAGTGCAAAACAGATGGCGATAACTTTATCTCTGGACGGTTTTTTTCTGCCTGACATTATCTGGTATGTATATGTTCGGTCAAGTCCCGTCAGTTTTACGAGGTCACTTGTTTTTAGTTTTCTGTCAGAAAGTATTTTATTCAAATATTCCGAGAGAGTCATGTTTACAAGATTGTCGTTCTCATTTTCTATATAATCGTCTACGGTAGGCGATTTTTTTAATATATCCAATAATTTATCGGTTTTTTTATAATTTTTCATATATGTTATCTCCCAAAATGAAATGTTTGCTTTTGACACTTACATCATATAATAATTTAATTGGAGTTGCTTGTAAACTTATTTTTACAATGTTGCATCTGAATTTATTAAATGATACCATATTTAACATAAGTACCACGAATATCCGTGGCTATAAATATTTGTAAGATAAAATAAGGAGAATTATGGAAAATATAAATCTGAAAACAGCACTTTTAAATGAGCAATATGAGAAAATTGCACTGTTTGGTGAAAATAATGATAGAAAAACATGGCTTGTCAGGCAGAAAAATTCTAATAAAATATTTGTTTTAAAAGAGATAGAAATTGAGAATATTTCAATATATGAGAGTCTCCAATATATAAAAAACAGGCATCTGGCAGCAGTAAAAAATATTATTGAGATTGAAAATAAAGCTGTTGTTATCGAGGAATATATAAGCGGAGATATTCTTGCGGACAAGATTGAAAATAAAAATATAACAAAAGAAGATGCCTTAGAATATACTTGTCAGCTTTTTGAAGTTTTATCTGAACTTGAGAAAGTAAATATTGTTCACAGGGATATAACACCTAAAAATATACTGATTTCAAGTGACAATGTAGTTAAATTGATAGATTTTGGGATTTCAAGGAAAACGAAAGAGGGCAGAACAAAAGATACAACGGTTTTGGGAACGGCGGGATATGCGGCACCGGAGCAGTTTGGATTTATGCAGACTGATATACGGAGTGACATATATTCTGTTGGTGTCGTTTTTCATGAAATGCTTACGGGAAAAATGCCTGAGGGAAATAAATGTATATGTTATGATTATAAGGAATTTATACAAAAATGTATAAATATATCACCCGAAAACAGGTTTCAGACGGCTTGTCAGGCATATAAAGAACTTATGAAAAATTACATACATTATGATGCGAAATTAAATGAAAATGCGGTCAAATTTACAAACAGTGCCTATAAAACCACGGGTAAACAGGATACAGCATCCGTAAAAAAGGATTATGATTATTCAAAAATGCCGGGATTTAGAAGTGGAGCTTTGTGGAAAAAGATACTGGGAGTGTGCGTTTATGTATTTCTGGTAACAGTGATGGCTGTAGGATTTGAGAAATGCAAGGGAAATACGCAGGCTGTTATGTATGAATGTGCTGCGGCGTTTATGTATGTATTTTCAACTGTAGTAATAGCAGGAAATTATAAAAACTGGTATAACAGGATGCCGATTTATAAAGATATGGATAGTGTTGTAAAGATGTTTTCAAGAGTTATCTTAAGTATTATGATTTTCTATGCAGGAATACAGATTGAAGAATATATGAAGACAATCGTTAAATGATGCTGGTGTTTATTGGTAGTTAATGTTTTCAAAATGTGTTTGGTTATAACAGATGCCTGTTTATTGCATAGTTATTTAATATTGCCTATTCATTGTATAAAAATTAAAAATGCCTGAAAATGTATGCTGCCGGCACACCAAAATAGAAATTTCTTTATGTAAAATAAAATAGCTTGATAGATAAAAGTTATTAATCATAAGTGGTTGCAGAACTAACTATATGTTGTGCTATATTTACACAATTTAATCAAGATTTATGATAGTTTCGCAAACGCCTAAATGATAATTACATGAAAAGGAGAAGATTTCTATGAGAACGACAGGGAAAAAAGGAAAAGGCAAGTGGATAGTTATCGTAGTTATAGCGGTGTTTATAATTGCGGCGGCATCAAATTCCGGGAATGATGATACGAAAGATGAGTCAAAAAAAGTAGGAAGTGTAACTGAAAGTTCAGGAAGTACATCTAAAGATAAAAAGAAGAACAAAAGCAGTTCAAAAGACAAAAACAGCAATAAGAAAAAAAGTAATAAAAGCAGTAAAAACAATGGCAAAACGGATGATAACAGGTTTCATCCCGGTGATGTGGTAGAGTTTGGGGATTTTGAGATTGCATATATGGGTGCGGAGAAATACAAATCAAACAATCAGTTTATACAGCCAAAAGATGGTTATAAATATGTTAAATTTTATTTTACATTTAAAAATACAGGAAACTCAGACAGTTATCCTGGGTCATTTGGCTGTTATGTGAATAACAAAAAATATGATCAGGAATATCTTGACGGTTCAGATGAAAGCTTTTTGTTGCAGGAAGTTTCAGGGGGACGAGAGATAAGCGGCAGTATTACATATGAAGTCCCAAAAGAAGCTAAAATGAAAGATATAGAACTTGAGTATGAAAATAATTCTATATGGTCTAATAAGAAAATAATTTTCTTGGGAAAATAATATTGAAAATATACAGAATTGAAAAAAATTTTAATTCTGTATATTTTTTTGCATTTTTTTGAAGACTTTTGTAAATTTCATTCGTTTAAGTATAATGAAAAGAGAAAAATGGGAGGTGATGAGACTTGGCGGACAGTACCAGACATATGGTACAGCTAGAAAAAGCTATGGAACAATATGAAAAACTTATATTTTCAATCTGTTACCGTATGTTGGGAGATTATTTTGATGCACAGGATATGACACAGGAAACATTTCTTACATATTATAAAGTGCTTGACCGGTTTGACGGTCAGAATGAAAAGGCTTTTTTGACGAAAATAGCTACAAACAAATGTCTTGATTTTCTCAAATCAAAAAGACGAAAAGAGATGCCGACTGAAGATGGCATATTAGAAAGTAATGTCGGTACGGTTTCATCTCTTGAGGAGTCTTTTTTGGAAAAGGAGATAAACGAGGAGCTCAGCAATGCCTGCCGTACTCTTAAACCTCCCTATGATGAGGTTGCCTATGAATTTTATTGCTGCGACAAAACGGCAAAAGAGATTTCAAAAAATCGAGGTGTCAAGCTTAAAACAATACAGACACAGATTTTAAGGTCGAAAAAGATGCTTCAGAAAAAATTGGAAAAAAGGCATGAATAATAGCGATGAGCCGTGCAGTTGGAAAGGAGGTTTATTATGGCACATATAACCGATGAGCAGATTAAAAAATATTATATGCATGATATGGAGCAGTACGAAGAAATAAATATGCTCACCCATATTGCAAAATGTGAATATTGTGCAGGCAGGTTTGCAACAGGAATACCTGAAACAGAGATGATAAAGCTGCCGCGTGGGGTTACGGCTGGGATTTTGGAGAAAGCAGAGAAAATACCGACAGGGCATGACAGGCGAAAAGAATATTACGGGTATTGCACAAGAGTCGCACTTGGGATGTGCATGGCACTCGGCATTTTAGTTACCGTTAGTTTTTCAAATGGTTCATATTTAAGAAATCCGGCAGAGACAGTGCCGATAATTGAACAAGTCGGACAAAATGCAAATACAGGGCTTGGGATAGGTGATACTAAAAATGTTATGGAAGAAAAGTCAAAGTATGATAAAAAACAGTCAGAAATGAAAAAAAAGCAGGAGAAAGACAGGAAAAAATTTATAGAAAAAAATAGGGAAAACAGTGGGAGAGAAAGTTTTAGTATAAATAGGGTTTTTAATAGTCTGCGGAGTTTTTTGCGGATTAAAAAGTAGTATAGTATGGAGGATAGTGTGAAAAATAATATTTTTCACACACAAGATTTGTGTCTGTGCACACTTGACACAAATCTGATATGCAAAAAGTGTGTAGAAGTGAGGATTAATATGACACATAAAAGAAATAAGTTTTTGACATTCTGTTTTTCGTGTATGCCGGGAGCGGGACAGATGTTTTTGGGATTTTTTAAACAGGGCGTCAGCCTTATGACAGTATTTTTTGGGATTTTTATTGTTTCGCACTGGCTGTATCTTAGCGTACTTTCACTTGGTGCAATAATTGTATGGTTCTATGCATTTTTTGATGCTATGAACAAAAATTCAATGCCTGATGAAGAATTTGTAATGCTTGAAGATGCTTATATCTGGGGAGATAACTTGGATTGTCTGTCAAAGCTACCAAAGGGTAAAGGAAGAAAGATTTTAGCAATAGTTTTAATATGTTTTGGCATATATATGTTGTGCAACAGTGTTGTTTCGGCACTTGCAGGAATGGGAATATATATATCATATGAAATAAACCAATTTTTACTTCATTATATACCACAGTTTATTGTTGCGTTTGTTATAATAGCTGTCGGACTCAGAATGATAGCCGGAAAAAAGCAGGAAATAGAATTTGATGAAAATGAAAAGTATTTTGAGGGGAGAGATGACAAATGAGACAGCGCAGAATAGGTACGATTACATTAGGAATTTCACTCGTGGTATTTGGAATATTGTTTTTGATACATATATTTGGCGGTGTACTAAACTATATGCTTATATTTCATCTCTGGCCTTTGATACTTATTGTTCTTGGCGGTGAGATATTATATTACAGTTTTTTTGCCCCTGAAAAATCGGGCACATATGATTTTGCGGCGGTTGTCATATTGATAATGATAGTTTTCTTTGCGATGTGCATGGCTGGAGCTGATATGGTGTTTTCGCATATGCCAAAGGATGCATTTGATAAATGGTGGTAGGGGGATGTGATATGATATACGGACGCTAAAAATGAAGATTATTATTCTGTTATATATATGCGAAACTAATTATATGATATGTTAATTGTGTATCTATAACAAATAATACCGCAGGCACGCTTTCGCTACCTGTCACTCGTAACAGTACTAAGTTAGCAAAAGACGCTAACTAAGTGCTGACGGTGGACAGAGTGCACTGCTAACATTATTTGTTATATTTGCACAATTTAGTCATGTGTTATGATAGTTTCGCAAACAATGTTCGGTCAGAATAATAATCTTCATTTTTAGCTGTGTATTGGGGAGAGGAATATATAATTGTTTAACCCTATTAAGAAAGTTTACTACTTCTATTGCGTAAAATAATAAGTAGTGGGTGGGAATTTAAGGGTACAAGACCATTTTTGATATGCTGTGATAGTTGTTAATGGCGTTATGAGTAAATGGCAGAGAGAATTGCGAATATCTGTATGGCTGAATTGATAGTTATATTATACTTAATCTTGTTGAAAACAATAGATTAAGTAGAGTATAACTATATTTTTTGGTTGTTTTTAGGGGTAGATGCTATTATACTTTACTTAAAGTACATAAAATAATGAGATTAAGTAGAATATAATGGTATAAAATTTGGAGAATACAATGAAACGAATAAAATTAACAGTTGCTTATGACGGCACAAATTATCATGGATGGCAGGTTCAGCCAAATGCTGATACGATAGAGGGCGAATTAAATAAGGCAATATCTGAACTTACAAGAGAACAGATAGAGGTTATAGGAGCGAGCAGGACGGATGCGGGAGTTCATGCACTAGGCAATGTGGCCGTATTTGATACAGAGAGCCGTATCCCCGGAGAAAAATTTTCTTATGCTTTAAACCAGCGGCTTCCTGATGACATAATAATACAGAAATCAGAGGAAGTAGATAGAGATTTTCATCCCCGTTATCAGGAGTGCAGAAAAACATATGAATATACTATATTAAATAGAAGATTTCCATTGCCCGAATACAGAAACACGGCACATTTTGACTATGGAAACCTCGATATTGAAGCCATGAAAAAAGCGTGCAAAGCGTTTATAGGAGAACATGACTTTGCAGGATTTTGTTCGGCGGGAGCACAGGTAAAAACAACGGTAAGGACAATATACAGTTTGGAAGTTGAGGGCATGGAACTTGGTGGAGTGCAAAGAGAAAATCATGCAGAAAAGAAAACGGAATGTGAAAAAATATCGGATGATGTAAATATTAAGACTGATGAAGAACAGGAAAATAACAGACTGGTAAATATTAAAGTTGATGAAGAACAGGGAAATAACAGGCTGGTAAATATTAAAGTTGATGGAGGACAGGAAAATAACAGACTGATAAAAATAAGGGTGAATGGAAACGGTTTCCTTTACAATATGGTACGAATAATCGCCGGAACACTTCTTGAAGTGGGAAAAGGAAATGTAGCACCGGAGCAGATGGAAGATATAATAAAATCCGCTGACAGAAAAGAAGCAGGACCGACAGCACCGGCTAAGGGACTAAAACTTGTGGAAATCAGGTATGTGTGAAAACTTCATCCACACTTGCAATGCACCTTAGATTGTGCTATTATCTCATTTGCGAGCGGTATTCGGATATAGAATGAAAAGAAACTGCATCAGGGATAATGTGACCTCTGCAAAATACAGATTACTGTCATTTGCAAATTAGCATCGGCTGTAAGAGCTGATATGCCATAATTGTGAATGGTGATAAATGTGGAGGTGGTAATATAAATATAGGTTTTATAGGAGCAGGAGCTGTCGGTTGCAGCATGGGAAAGTATCTGTGTGAAAACAGCAGCATTGCAAAGATTAAAGGTTATTATAGCAGAACAAGCAAAAGCGTTGACATTGCAGCGACTTTTACAAATTCAAAAGCATATGCTTCACCGGAAGAACTTGTGAATGAATGTGATGTTATATGTATAACAACACCTGACGATATTATTTTAAAAGTATGGGAGCAGATTAAAAATTATAATCTGCACCAAAAAATCATATGTCATTTTAGCGGTTCATTATCATCTGATATATTTTCAGGAATAGAAAAAACAAAGGCAGAAAAGATTTCTATTCATCCTATGTATGCGTTCAGCGACAAATTTACATCATATAGACAATTAAATACGGCAAGGCTCACAATGGAGGGAAGCAGTAAAGCAGTAAAGGTGATGCAGGAGCTTTTTGGAGATGAATTACATCATAAGATTTTTATGTTAAAAGCTTCTGATAAAGTGAAATATCATGCGGCGGCGGCATTTGCAAGCAATTATGTTGTCGGAATTTTTGATGTTGCACTTGGGCTTTTAAAAGACTGCGGATTTACCGACGAAGATGCAGTTTCTCTTTTAGGTCCATTGACAATGGGAAATGTTAAATCCGTGATTGAAAATGGAACTTTAGAAGCTCTCACGGGTCCTGTTATAAGAAATGATACAGGAACTGTTAAAAAACACATGGAAGCACTTGAGGGCACGGACGCACTTAAGATATATAAAAGTGTAGGAGAGCGACTTGTTAAAATGTCTGAGAAAAAAAATCCCGACAGGGATTACAGTGAGTTAAGAAAGATTATGTGATTTGTCAATGCAAAGAAACATGACCCACAAAGGGCAGGTATTCGGAAAGGAATTAAATTATGAAAAACACAGTAAGAACATTTCAGATGGCAAAGGAAAAAGGTGAAAAGCTTACAATGCTTACCGCCTATGATTATTCAACGGCAAGACTTATGGAAGAAGCAGGTATAAATGCTATTCTTGTCGGAGATTCTCTCGGAAATACAATGCTTGGTTATGAAGATACGATTTCCGTTACTGTTGAGGACATGATACATCATGGGGCAGCAGTTGCCAGAGGAACAAGTGATACTATGGTTGTTATAGATATGCCGTTTATGTCTTATCAGACGGGAACAAGGGATGCACTTATCAATGCAGGCCGTCTTATGAAAGAGGGACGCGCAGGAGCAGTTAAGCTTGAAGGTGGAGCAAGTGTGTGTCCGCAGATAAAGGCAATAACTGAAGCAGGAATACCTGTTATGGCACATCTCGGACTTACACCACAGTCTGTAAATGCATTTGGCGGCAACAGAGTTCAGGGAAAAACAGAGGAAGCAGCAAAGAAACTTATCGAGGATGCACTTGCAGTACAGGAGGCTGGAGCTTTTGCAGTTGTACTTGAATGTATTCCTGAAAAACTTGCAAAGATTGTTACTGAAAAACTTGATATTCCAACTATCGGAATAGGTGCAGGAGCAGGCTGTGACGGTCAGATACTTGTATATCAGGATATGCTTGGAATGTTTTCAGATTATGTACCTAAATTTGTCAAGAAATTTGCAAATGTCGGTGATGTGATGAAACAGGCATTTAAGGATTATATCAGTGAGGTTTCAGCAGGTACATACCCGGCACAGGAACACACATTTAAGATTGATGAGGATGTTTTGGAAAAATTGTATTAAAATGAATGTAATTTTCTAAGAGAAATAATGTATGCTTGCATATGATTATTTTTTGTGAAAATTATATGAGTGAAACGAACAGAAAAAAACATTTTTGATTATATATAGATTGGAGCAAAAGCAATGGAAATTACAGGTAGTATTAAGAGAGTCAGGGAACAGGTTAGAGAGTGGAGAAAGGCTGGTCTTACGGTTGGTCTTGTACCTACTATGGGTTATCTTCATGAGGGACATAAGAGTCTTATAGATAAAGCAGTTGAGCAGAATGACAAAGTTGTTGTCAGCGTTTTTGTTAATCCTATGCAGTTTGGACCTACAGAGGATTTAGAGAGTTATCCGAGAGATATGGACAGGGATGCGGCTCTTTGTGAGAAAGCGGGTGCGTCTCTTATATTCCATCCTGAACCGGAGGAAATGTATGATGATAATTTCTCATCATTTGTTGATATGAATACACTTACAGGCGGTCTTTGTGGAAAGACAAGACCTATTCATTTCCGTGGAGTTTGTACTGTTGTTGCAAAATTATTTAATATTGTAACTCCTGACAGAGCTTATTTCGGTCAGAAGGATGCACAGCAGCTTGCAGTCATAAGACACATGGTAAATGACCTTAGTTTTGGTATCGAGATTGTAGGATGTCCTATTATCCGTGAGGAGGACGGTCTTGCAAAGAGTTCAAGAAATACTTATCTTAGTGAGGACGAGCGTAAGGCTGCACTTGTACTCAGCCGTTCATTAAAAGAGGGCAGAAAACTTGTTGATGCCGGCGAGAAAGATGCGGCAAAGGTAAAGAAAACAATTACTGATATAATAGAGAAGGAAGCTCTTGCGAAGATTGATTATGTTGAGGTTGTCGATTGGAATACACTTGAGCCTGTAGAAAAGATTGACGGACCTGTACTTACAGCTATAGCCGTTTATATTGGAAAGACAAGACTTATTGACAATTTCATCGTTGAGTAAAAAATAATTATGCATGATAGGCACATCTTGTTTTTATACATCCTTTGTGAAGTAGTGAGTTGTGTCTGTTTGGAAATGGAGTAAAATATGACAGTTACAATGCTTAAAGGTAAAATTCACAGAGCAGTAGTTAAACAGGCTGAGTTAAATTATGTGGGAAGTATCACTGTTGACCCTGAACTTATGGAGGCGGCAGGGATATATGAATACGAACTTGTGCAGATAGTCGATGTTGAGAACGGAAACAGATTTGAAACATATACGATAGCAGGTGAGCCGGGAAGTGGAATGATATGCCTAAACGGTGCAGCAGCAAGACAGGTTCAGGTAGGCGACCATGTTATTATTATGTGCTACTGTCAGATGTCACCGGAGGAAGTTAAGGAACATAAACCAAAAGTAGTATTTGTTGATGACGAAAACAAGATTGCAAAGGTGTCATCTTATGAAAAATATGGTACACTTACACAGGAAGCAGTAAAATAGTTATCTGGTTAATATCAATGATACAATATACAAGGCTGTAACTTAAATAATAATAGTTGTTAGTTTTAATAGTGTGTAAATTGTTGCCGGACGCATCTAATATGTGAACGGCAGCCGGAAATGAGGATAAAATTATGTTAAAGGGAAAGACGGTTGTTTTAGGCGTAACAGGAAGTATTGCGGCTTATAAGATTGCAAATCTTGCAAGTATGCTGTCAAAACTTCACGCAGACATTCATGTATTGATGACACAAAATGCAACTAATTTTATAAATCCGATTACATTTGAAACGCTTACGGGAAATAAATGTCTTATAGACACATTTGACAGAAATTTCCAGTTTAATGTTGAGCATGTTTCACTTGCAAAAAAAGCGGATGTTGTGCTTATAGCTCCGGCTTCGGCAAATGTTATTGGAAAACTTGCAAATGGAATAGCGGATGATATGCTGACAACGACTGTTATGGCTTGCAAGTGCAAAAAGATAATCTCACCTGCCATGAATACAAATATGTATGAAAATCCGATAGTCCAGGATAACATTGCCAAGTTAAAACGATTTGGTATGCAGGTCATAGAGCCTGATGTGGGGCTTCTTGCCTGCAAGGATGTTGGTGCGGGAAAAATGCCGTCAGAGGACACGCTTCTTGACTTTATTCTTCAGGAAATATTATTTGAAAAAGATTTAACAGGAAAAAATGTACTTGTGACAGCAGGACCTACAATGGAAGCAATAGACCCGGTGAGATTTATTTCAAATCATTCAACCGGAAAAATGGGTTATGCGGTGGCAAAAACAGCTGCAAGACGAGGTGCGAAAGTAACGCTTGTAAGCGGACCTGTAAATCTTTTACCGCCACGATTTGTAGAAACAGTGCAGATAGAAAGTGCCGCCCAAATGTATGAGGAAGTCATAAAAAGAGCTGACGAACAGGATATAATCATAAAAGCGGCGGCGGTAGCCGATTACACACCTGAAAACACAGCCGACGAAAAGATAAAGAAAAAAGACGGCGGTGAAATGTCAATACCGCTCAAGCGGACAAAAGACATATTAAAAACACTTGGAGAAAACAAAAAAGAAAATCAGTTTATCTGTGGATTTTCGATGGAAACACAAAATATGTTGGAAAACTCCAAAAAGAAACTTGAAAAGAAAAATGTGGATATGATAGTAGCAAACAATCTAAAAGTAGCAGGAGCAGGCTTTGGAACAGACACAAATATAGTCACGCTCATCACAAAAGATGAGGTCAGAAAGCTGCCGCAGATGAGCAAAGAAGATGTGGCAGCAGCCATACTTGATGAGATTGTTGAAAAGATATATTAATTTTGCCTGCGTCGGTAAATCAATAATCCACCTCAACTAAACAAAGTCCCTGTGGCGGAGCCGTAAATCCGGCTGCATCACGGGATTTTTTTTCTATTATATCCGGAATATCATCACATGAAAGTTCATGAGTGCCCACCATAAGCAAAGTTCCTGTAAGGATACGCACCATATGATATAGAAAACCGTTTCCGTAAAAATCAATTGTTATTATCCCGTCAGAATTGTTAATCTGTATGTCAGAAATCCTGCGTATTGTGGATTTCTTCATGCGTTTATTGTCACAGAAACTTTTAAAATCATGTTCACCGATAAGATATACGGCAGCTTTTTTCATAGCCTCTATATCATAGTTTTCTGTAAGTCTTGTCATATACTTTCGCTCAAAAACATTTGCCACCTCACCATTGTCAATAGTATATCTGTAATGCTTTCCTTTGGCATTAAGTCTTGCATGAAAGCGGTTATCAGCTTTTTCAACACTCAAAATGCGTATATCGAGCGGCAGATATTGGTTTATATAATCCCTTATATCAGTTTCGGACAATGTGGCATTTGTTTTAAAATTTGCTATCTGCTTTATTGCATGAACTCCTGCATCTGTTCTGCCTGAACCGTGAATTTCTATTTCTTCACCGGTCATTTTACTTAAGATATTTTCTATTTTTCCCTGAATGGTGTTGTCGGTGTTGCCCTGTTTCTGCCAGCCGCTAAAGCGCATCCCATCATATTGTATCGTAAGTTTAAAATTTGTCATAGTTCCTCCGTATTTGGTTTGATAAATTGGAAGTTAGCGATTTCTTTTTCCGGTATTCTCTGTCCCACGGATTTCCTCATGATAGAAATAATCTACGATCACCGGATGTCCCTGCGGGACTCTGCCATAAGGCATTTCATTATCCACAAAGGCACAATCATACTTCTTAGCCATTTTCTCAGCTTTTACTTCAAGTGCTTCAAAGTAGCTGCGGTTATGCTTGTTATAGATCTCGTCGTAAAGTGGTACAAGATCAGGATATTTTCCGGCGATATAATCCATAATTGTCTTTTTGAAACCGCCTCGAAGATTGAGATTTTCGAGCCAGAACAGATCGCACTGATCCTTTACACGATCAAAGATTGCTTCAAAATCCGTGATACCAGGGAATACCGGGGATACGAAACAGACTGTACGGATACCTGCTTCATATACCTGCTTCATAGCAGCGATACGGCGCTCAATGCTCGAAGCAGAGTCCATATCGTTCTTGAAATTTTCATCTAGTGTGTTGATCGACCATGAAACGGTTACACGTCCAAGCTTCTTCAGCAGATCAATATCCCGTACTACAAGATCCGACTTTGTGCAGATCAAAATATCTGCGTCACTGCCGATCAGCTGCTCCAGAAGTTTTCTGGTATTCCCGAATTGCTCCTCCTGTGGATTGTAGCCATCTGTCACAGAACCGATGACCACCCGCTGTCCGGCATATTTCTTCGTATTTTTAATTTCCGGCCAATGCTTCACATCAAGGAAAGTGCCCCATTCCTCCTTGTGCCCGGTAAAGCGCTTCATAAAAGAAGCATAGCAATACTTGCAGGCATGTGTACAGCCCACATATGGGTTGACCGAGTAACCGCCTACCGGCAGACTAGACTTAGTCATGATGTTCTTTGTTTCCACCTCACGAATGAGGATTCCATTCATTACTTCTTCCATGATTTCTGTACCTCTAACACTTTATTAAATTCTTCCGGCATTTCCTGAATCATATTTTCATCCCCTATGATAGGGACAAGGTCTTCCTTCATAAACACCGGAATGCCGAGCTTATGTGCCTGGTCCGCCAGAGACCATGCCCATTCCGGCTCCGTATGAATCTTCCTGCTCTGAGCTCCGGTCATGGTGCCGACAACGATCCAATTGATTCCGGAAAGGTCAACTGTGCCGGGATCGTCGAATAACGGCTCAAAGGTAACATGGTAATGTTTTGCTCTGACGTTTGTCCGAAGGGCGTCGATACGCCACAGTTCTGCTTTCCTCGTCACCGTAACGCCAAACCATGCGTTTTTCAGATCGGTATCAAAATCCAGCAAATCAGGTCGCTTGGTAAGGAACAGGAACTGATGCTGTGGATTTTCACGGATCTTTTCAAATACCTCGTCTCTCCATTCCGGCTTCCATCCGGAGAGATCGCTCATGCCGGTAAGAAGAAAGTTCTGCGGACGTTTCTTTTCCATCATCTTGAGCTTACCCGGAAAGAATTCAGGGGCAGCGAAGTCATCAATCATATGCCAGCGTTTCACGTTGTTGCGGGCATAGCAATATGCACACCCCACTGTGCAGCCAATGACGATATTCATGTTCTGAATCTGATCTTTGATACAAATACTCATGACTTCTGCCACTCCTCAAGATTCTTTCTGATGCGGTCGAGGCATTCCTCAAACCGGGTAATTTCTTCCTCTGAAAAACCTTTGTAGTAAATACTGCCCATCTCATCAGATACAGAATCGTACTCGCCCTTTAAGGCATGTGCTTTCTCAGTCAGAAACAGAAGTGTTTTCCTTTTGTCCGTTTTAGACTGAACACGGCTTATCAGCCCTTGATTTTCCATTCTTTCCAGCATCGTAGTAAGAGATGTTATCGCTAATCCGCATTTAGTCGAGAGTGACCTGATTGAGATACCATCCTCCTGCCACAGCACATAAAGAATACGCCCCTGGGCTCCATTAAACGCATCAATATTCTTTTCGCTGAGAATCTTCTCGAAAATCCGGTCTCCAAGCTGTTTTATTTTGGTGACAAGAAATCCTCCATTCATTTCCATACAAAAGCTCCTATATAGTAGTTTGTTAAAAACATACTATATAGGAGCTTTATTGTCAAGAGTTTATATGTCTTAATAGGTAAATTCCGTTTTTTTCAATTCTTCAAACTGGAATTTAAGGTTCTATTTTATTTTCAAAATAAGCTTCAATCTTTTTATCTACAGCAATTCCTACAGGTGTCAAAATCAACAAAATTATTACCATTATTATCAGAGTAAAAACCATCCTCCCATCAAAATATTTATCAGCAATAATTTGTGCAATAATTATTGCAATAAGTGAAACAACAATATTTACAACTCTTTTCACCAAATTACAATTTCTAGTATTCTTATCAATCATCTTTTACCTCTATTTCTACTAATACATATTCTGCTTTAACAAACTGGAATTTGACTTGCCTATTTTCTTAAAATCTCATGTGGAGCTTCTATTTCATTTGCCAAGGTATGCTCTGTTAATTCTGACATCAATTTCAATTTTTTATTAATCAATGGTCGCATACAATTAGGAACATGTTCCTGATGCGCTCTGTGGATTGCTACACATTCCTTACAGTTTCCGTGATAACGACAGGCTTTCAGGCAAGGACAGTGATCTTTGTCTTTATACTCCTTACGAAATTCCGCTGCAAATTCTTCTTGCAGTCTCAGTCCCTCGACACGGTTTCCCTTATGAAATTCTACCATTGCATCCAGTTCTTTCTGGTTCCCTTCAATCTTCATGTTATTATAGCGCCTCCATTTCAACTATTCCTCATTTTCTGATAAATTCCGATTTTCTCAATTCTCCAAACTTGAATTTCTATTTGTGTTGCCATGTCATTACATAATCTTTTTCTCCGGTAGCCTCATCTAAGCTACTATGCTGAATCTCAAATTCTTCTCTCTTATAAAAAGATATTGCCCGTGCGTTCTTTTGGTATACGTTCAAGTACAACTTATTCCTTTTATCCTTTGCATAATTCAGCAGAATTTTACCTAGACCCTGCGATTGCATTTCACCAGAAACAAAAATGCCCTCAACATATTCATCATTTAACCCTAGGGTTAAACTTAACTACTATTTTTTCTTTGCGATATAAAATACATAACTGTAATAATCTACTACTAATCTAAAATAAAGCGATTATAAGCTATCCTTTTTCCTGTGTTTGTTTTAAAGTTTTCATCTATACACTTTTTTATCTTTTCCTGTTCTTTTTCTTTATCCATAACCGTTAAATTTTCAAGCAAATCAGCTTCCCATTGTATTTGAAAATCAAGTCCATCAATTTTAGATGGAGTATGATGGTTGCCTATTATAAAGCATATTCTATCAATATTTTTGTTATAGCCTACCTTTTTTAATATTTCTTTCGCTACTTCTGGTCCTTCCTTTTCTTGATAGACACCATCAATAGAACCGTATTTTTTTTGTGCTTCAACCGCACCAATATCATGTAGTATAGCAATAATACTGATGAATTCTTTTTCTTCCTCTCCAATATTTTCTCCTTTCATTATATCTTCTGCATTTTTCAAAACTTTGAGAGTATGCTCTATGCCAAAAGGAATTTCTTTGAATACTTCTTTCATCTCTATAATAATTTTTTCTTTAAACATAAATTACCTCCATTTATACCTTATAGGTGTTTTAGTTCTATCTATCCACTTTTTTGTTCGCCGATACAATCAGCATCATGGGACGGCGCATTTCATCCTGCATCCCCGGAATATCCATCATGTATTCCGGCGGCTGCGGCTCCACAATATGATTTATTATAAAACCATTTGAAAGCAGTGTATTTAGATATGTGGTCAGTGTTCTATGATATTTTGTAACCTTTTCTCCCAAAAACACAGCTGTCCGTTTGCCCTCATAATAATAATTATCCACCGGAAAATGCAGTATTTCTCCTTTTTCGTTATAATGCCAGTCTTGTGTTCCATAGGCAGTAAAAACAGGATCTATGTTTTACCTTCCCAACTTCTAATTTTTTACATCATATCCCAAAAGCCTTGTCGTACTCAATAACTCCATTTAATTTGTTTTGACTTCCGTTAAGATTAAGTGCCATAAAACTTTCATCGTCAACTTCAAATGGCGCTTTTATTCCACACTCACTTGCCGGAATATATCCTGCCTTTGGATAGTATTTGGAATGTCCCAAAACAACTGAATATTCATATCCCAATTTATGTGCTATACTGTGTCCTTCTTTCATCAAAGATAATCCGATTCCCCTGTTCTGATAATCGGGTAATACAGAAAGAGGGGCAAGCGCAAGAACCTCAACCCCTTGAACAACTGCTTTTGTAAAAAGAATATGTCCTACAATTTTTTCGTCCTCGACATCAACAAGAGAAAGTTCCGGAATAAACGATTTGCTTTTTCTTAACGCAGCAACTAAGTTCTGTTCATTTCCATCTGTATATTCAGCATTTTCAAATGCTTCTTTTACAACATGATATACCGTATCATAATCTTCTGGTCTTTCTTGTCTTATAATCAAAATAGATACCTACATAGTTTTAAGCTTTTTACAATTACAGGAAATGGCAAATCTACTATCTACCTCTCAATTTTTATGGCTCTGACAATGATAATATCCGGGATTTCTTTATTAAAATAGCATTCTTCGTAAAATCCGTCTATGACAAATCCGGTATCAAAACACAGATTAAAAATATCCTGTAAAGAACGATGATAATAACATTGTTTTTGCGGCTGTCCTTCAATCGCAATATCGTAATAGCTGTGCGGCGTCATATATTTTTCTGTAAGCGTTACAAAACAGGGGTGCTGTGTCGCAAATACAAATACTCCGTTATCCTCAAGCAATTTATAAACAGAGGTAAAAAGCGGCTTAATATCGGTAATATCCATGACCGCCATATTGGAGACTGCTTTTGTAAACGGCTTATTTCTTTTTAATGCCATCAGACTTGTTTCATTCGTGGCGTCTGCTACACAAAACTCAATGTGATCAGCATACCGTTTTTGGCGCTTTTTTGCCAGTTCCACCATTTTCTCACTATAATCAAAAGCCAAAACAGAGACAGCTTTTTCTGCAAGATATGCAGAATAATTTCCATTTCCACAGGCAATCTCTAAAATATAGTCTGTTGGATCAGGATTTAGAAGCTCTGTTACTTTGGGGCGGACAACTTCTCTGTGAAAATCATTTGATTCATTCCCCATTGCACAATCCCAAAATTCAGCGTTTTGATTCCAGATTGCTTTACTTTCTTCCTTTGAATACTGCATAATATCCTCTTTCTGCAAAATTACTTTTTCTCCTTCGCCCCATGGCTCCTGAAATGCGTGATAATGATGTTCCAATATTTCATCTGTTATCACAAACGGCGAATTGGCATTTAAGACCTGATTTCTTTTATATAGTCTTTTTTGCAAAAGCTCCTTACTGGCTTTCATATAGACAAGTTCCGTTTCAGTGCCTGCTTTTTGGATCAGCTCTTTATAAAAATTTCGATTTGCCTTATCTATCATAATATCAGAAATAAGATATAAATTTCCATAAAAATGCATTTATTTGTAAAAAATATACAATGGATTTTAGTGATAAAGATTAAAAATATATAAAATCACCAAAAAAGATTGACGATAAATTTTATCAGTGTTAAGATAGAAAAGGAGTTTGGAGAAAAACTTTAGCAAAATTGAAGTTGCCCAAAATACAAAACTGATTATATTTTTGCAACAGATATTAATTAGGGTAATAAACGATTGTCTTGCATACAGTTAGTTATGCATGGCAGCGATAAATATTTTTAGGCTGCTTATTTCCTACAATATCGGCAGTCGGTAAGGAGGGTTTTAGATAATGGCAAGATTTACATTACCAAGAGATTTATATCATGGAAAGGGTTCTTTGGAGGCTTTGAAGGACTTTGACGGAAAGAGAGCTATTGTCTGTGTCGGCGGTGGTTCTATGAAAAGAAACGGATTTCTTGACAGAGCGATAGGTTATCTTAAAGAAGCAGGTATGGAAGTAGAACTTTTTGAGGGCATTGAGCCTGATCCGTCAGTAGAAACTGTTATGCGTGGAGCAGAAGTTATGCAGAAGTTTAAACCTGACTGGATTGTTGCTATGGGTGGCGGTTCTCCTATTGATGCGGCAAAGGCTATGTGGATTAAGTATGAATATCCGGATGTGACATTTGAGGATATGTGTAAGGTATTTGGACTTCCAAAACTCAGACAGAAAGCACATTTCTGTGCGATTTCTTCTACATCGGGTACTGCTACTGAGGTTACGGCATTTTCTATTATCACGGATTATGAGAAAGGTATCAAATATCCGATTGCGGACTTTGAGATTACACCAGATGTTGCCATTGTAGATCCTGAACTTGCTGAGACGATGCCTGTGAAACTTGTTGCACATACAGGTATGGATGCCATGACTCATGCTATCGAGGCATATGTTTCAACGGCAAATTGCAATTATACAGACCCGCTTGCTATATGGGCCATAAAGATGATACAGAAACATCTTGTAAAATCATACAATGAGGATATGGAGAGCAGAGATCAGATGCATGATGCACAGTGTCTTGCTGGTATGTCATTCTCAAATGCACTACTTGGAATCGTACATTCTATGGCACATAAGACAGGTGCAGCTTTCAAGAACGGACATATCATTCATGGTGCGGCAAATGCAATGTATCTTCCAAAGGTTATCAAATATAACAGCAAGGACGAGACGGCAAAGAAACGCTATGGTGAGATAGCTGATTATATGGGATTAGGTGGAAATAGTGATGATGAAAAGGTAGATTTACTTATCAAATACCTTCGCCAGATGAACGATGACCTTAATATTCCTCATTGCATTAAAAACTATGGTGAGGGTGGACTTCCGGCAGAAGAAGGAATTGTACCTGAGGATGAATTCCTTGAAAAACTTCACGATATAGCAGCAAATGCTATTCTTGATGCCTGCACGGGTTCAAATCCTCGTCAGCCATCACAGGAGGAAATGGAGAAACTTCTTAAATGCTGTTATTATGATACAGAAGTTGATTTCTAAAAAAGTATCGAAAATCGACAAAATTAAGAAATTTGTCGGATAAAAAATTTTATAGTTACAAAAATACCTTCTGAGCAGAGTATGGAGATTTCACATATATCTGTTTAGAAGGTGTTTTTTATTATAATTAATATTGACGGAGAAGAAAAAGTTTTACTTTAGTTTTGCATATTTTACTTTTATTTGATTAAATTGACAGATGTTGTGAAAAAAATTAAATTATAATAAAGATAAGCAGGAATATTTATCGCAAAGTATTGACTTAGCAATAATCTATATTTTATAGTTATCTTATTGAAAAAATCATTATTTTTTCTGCTGACAATCCTTATGTGTCAGGACGAACAGAGAGCTAAAGCTATTTGGCAGAAATTAAAAAGGGGAAAAGAATGAAAAGATTAATTCAAAAGAAACTAAAAAAAACAAAAGAAAATTTGTATTATATTTTATCAGCACTTATGATAGGACTTATTGTAGGAGGCATTGATGCTTTATTTGGGCGTGTTCTTATTGCAATTACTGATTTCCGGGGAAGGTATATTCAAATTTTTATTTGGTTTTTGCCGATTGCAGGCCTGTTTATCTGTTGGATGTATCATCGTTTTAATGAGATGAGTTTAAAGGGAATGACGCTTGTTCTTGAAACCGCCCAAGGAAAGAGGGCGGATATACCGCTCGCACTTGTTCCACTGGTTATGGTTGGAACATGGATTACTCATCTTTTTGGGGGAAGTGCAGGCAGGGAGGGAGTTGCAGTTCAGATTGGAGCAACATTGTCTCATTGGTTTGCACGCAGATTTAAGTTTGCTGATAATAGAACAATTTTGCTCATAGCAGGAATGGCGGCAGGTTTTGGCGGATTGTTCCAGACACCGTTTGCGGCTGTGTTTTTTGCGATGGAGGTTGTCGTTACCGGAAAAATGTTATATCAGGCATTTTTGCCGTCATTGGTAGCGGCAGTTACGGCTTCAACGTTTTCAAATGCACTTGGACTTGAAAAATTTGCAGTACCGCTTAAGCAGAGCTTTAACCTGTCAGAATCTAAGACTATGTTTTATATGGTTATTCTAGGTGTGTCATTCGGACTTACGGGGCGTGTGTTTTCAGTGTTGCTAAAAAGAGCTAAAGCGTTTATGGGGGAGAAACTTGCAAATCCATATAAAAGAATTGGATTTGTATCAATACCGCTTGCAATAATTCTTTTTGCATTTTGGAATGGTCGTTACTGTGGTCTTGGAACAAATCTTATATCACAGACATTTACAGGAGGAGAAATTTTTAGCTTTGACTGGATTATAAAACTGCTTTTGACAGTTATTACATTATCAATCGGATTTCAGGGCGGCGAGGTTACACCTCTGTTTTCAATCGGGGCCTCGCTCGGCTTCTGTCTGGGAAATTTATTTGGAATTTCGCCTGTATTGTGTGGGGCACTTGGATATGCAGCCGTCTTTGGAAGTGCGACAAATACCGTTATAGCACCGTTTCTGATAGGAATTGAAGTATTTGGGGCAAAAAATGCACTTGCGTTTGTGCTGGTGTGCAGTATAGCATATATCGTAAATGGAGACAGGTGTATTTATGGAGCACAGGGAAGTTCCAACAGTTGCCGGTTATAATATTTATATGGATGTTGTTTCCCTCCTGATTAAGACAGGCGTTACTTTTTTATGAATTATCTCTGTTTGTGGCTGTGGATTTCTTTTCTTTAATTCATTCATCTGACTTACAAGCAGACTCATGGCTTCATATGCAATCTTATCTATCTGCTGTCCTACAGTACTTATGGGAATAATAGCTTCTGAAGCGATTGGAGAATTATCAAAACCTACAACCTTATATTCATCGGGAAATTTGCCATATTCACGCATTAATATATTTATTAATATATTTGCGTGGGTGTCATTTGCCACAAATATACCTTTTCGTGTACCTGGGTATGATTTTTGTATAGTATCAAAAATCTTTTTAATATGATTTTGTGTTTCGTCATATGTATTTCCAAGATCTTCAAGGAAAAGTCTATATTTCATATTATGCTCTTTACAGATGTCTGTGAAACCTTTGATTCTGTTATATGCCGGAATTTCCTGTTTGACATGTGAATTTATATGAATTAAAATGTCACAATTATTTTTTATCAGCAGACTGGTTGCCTGAACTGCACCCATATAATTGTCGGTATTGATACTATTTACATATTTATCCTCGCGTTCAATAGTTACCACAGGAATATTGTAAGATGACAGTTCTTTGGAAGAAATAGTATGGCTGAGAACAACAAGCCCCTCAATTTTATATGAAAGAAGTTCCTGAAGATATTTTCGCTCTGTTTCTTCGGCTCCGGTGCCGGCAAAAACAATAAATTTATATCCAAACTTTTCATATGTTGCCAATAACTGGTTTAGCATTTCTGAATAATAATGCAAGTAAAGATTTGGAAGAAGTATTCCTACAAATTCACTTTTTCCATTTGCCAATACTTTTGCAAGCTTGTTTTCCTGATAATTTAAATCTACCAGTGCTTTTGCAATTATTTCCTGATTTTTTAATGTCAAAGAATCAGGATTATTAAAATATCGTGAAATAGTAGTTTTTGAAAAATTTGTATATTTTGCTATATCATTAAATGTTACTTTTTTTTTCTCAGATGCCATATTACTAACCTCTCTTGTTGAAAACTGGTAATGTTATAAATTACATTAGTTAAGTATAGCAATTATCCAGATAAAAGACAACAAAAAAATAACTGGTTAAGTAACCGGTTATTTTTTTGCTGAAAACTACTTGACAAGTAAAGATTATAAGAGTAATATATGTGACATAAAGTAACCGGTTACTTAACCGGTTATGCAAACGAAATCAATATATTAAAAAAACATTGGGAAAGGAGAAGTTGCTATGAGAAAGCACATACTTGCCTTATTGACAGCCTGTTGTATAGTATTAACTACGGTTGGCTGCCAAAAGAGCACACATGAAGCAGGGAGCATTTCTGGATATGACGAAGGAGAAAAATATTTGTCAATATGGGTGCATTCCATTGAAGACACTGACGAAGGAAAATGCTACAGGGAAGCAGTAGAGTCATTCAATAAAGCATATGATGGAAAATATTTTGCTGACATTGAATTTATTCCGAGAAATGACAGTGGTGGAGGATATTCTGACAAAATAAATGCATCAGTTATGTCGGGGGATCTTCCAGATGTTCTTACAGTAGATGGTCCGAATATTGCAGCATATGCAGAGAATGGGATTATACAGCCATTAGCGGAGATTTCAGAGAAAGAAAAGTCAGAGTATCTTGAATCTATTATTGAACAGGGTACATATAACGATAAGTTATATGCTCTTGGAGCAATGGAGTCAAGTGTTGGGCTTTATTACAATAAGGATATTCTTAAAGAAGCTGGCATAGATGTGCCGGATGCCGACCATCCGTGGACATTTTCAGAGTTTTTGAAAGTACTTGAAAAAGTCAAAAAAGTTACAGACAAGAAAAAGGGTTATGCACTTGATATGACATTTCCGGTTGGAGAGGCAACAATCTATTACTATGCACCGTTTTTCTGGTCAAACGGAGGGAATTTGATTGACAATACCGGGTTAAAGGCAGATGGAGTTTTTAATTCAAAAGAGAATGTGTCAACTATAAATTATTTTTGCAGACTATTGTCAAATGGATATATGTCAAAAGTTCCAATCGACCACTTATTTGAAAGTGGAAGAGCCGCATTCAAGTTTGATGGTGCATGGGAGGTAAACACTGTTTACACAAGCTATAAAGATATAAATATTGGTGTTGTACCATATATAACAGGTGACAACTGGAACGGCGAGAGATATACACCTACAGGCTCATGGGCATTTGCGGCATCTTCAAAAACTAAAAATATTGAGGGGGCTACGGAGCTTGTAAAATGGATGAGTGGAGTTGAAAGCGGAAAAAGATTGTGGGAAAAATCAAAATCATTTCCATCAACCTATAAAGCATACGAATCAATTGATGTTTTTAAGAAAGATGAAAATTATAAGGAACTGTATTATCAGTTGAGCAAATATGGTCATCCAAGACCAAAGACACCTGCATATCCACAGGTAAGTACATCATTTCAGCAGGTACTTGAAAATTGTGTTCTGACTGGAGAAGATCCAAAGACACAGCTGGATAAATCAGTAGAAAGGATTAACGCAAAGCTGAAGCGTTATACATATAAATAATGAAGAAAAAATCAGAATCAATATTAGGAATGGCATTTTTTGGTCCGGCATTGGTACTTCTTACAATATTTCTTTTTATACCGATGATACTGACACTTGTGTTTAGTTTTACAGACTTTTTTGCATTAAATCCTGGTCTGACACATTTTGTTGGTCTTGAAAATTATTTTCAGGTGTTTAAGGACGATGATTTCAGACAAGCTTTTGGAAATACGGTAAAATTTGTTGTTATAATAGTTCCATTGCAAGGATTAGGTGCATTAGGACTTGCGTTGCTTATAAATAAAGTGACTCATTGCAAAACATATTTTAAAGTTGCATTTTTCATACCTGTTGTAATGTCTCTTGCAGTAGTATCTACTTTATGGGTTCAGATTTACAGTCCGGAAGGAATCTTAAATTCACTTCTCGCCCATATTGGAATAAATGCACAGCCGTTTATTAACAGTGCATCACAGGCACTACCGTCTATAGCTGTTATGAGTGCATGGCAGGGAGTCGGATATCAGATGATAATATTCTTAGGCGGATTACAGGCTATAAATCCTGCACTCTATGAGGCTGCTGAGATGGATCATGCCAGCGGATGGCAAAAATTTAAAGATATAACATTACCTGAGTTAAAACCACTTTGTATTTTTGTATTTATAACGATTACTATAGGAGCATTTAGAATGTTAGTTCAGCCAATGGTTATGACAGGCGGTGGACCATCACATTCTACATATACAATGGTATATGATATTTATGAAACAGGTACAGTTAATTGGGAAATTGGTCTTGCTTCTACAATGGCTATAGTATTTGCATTTTTTGTTATGATACTGACCGTTATACAGACTATTCTGACTCGGGATAAGGAGGGGAAAAAACATGCTAACAAGAAAACAAAAAACAATTAATTGGATTATTGCAGCGATTATGATAGTAATGTCATTATTCTTTCTTTTTCCTGTCATCTGGATGATTGCAAACTCATTTAAGCCAGATGCTGCAATAACGAAAGATATGAATTCGATTGCTGCATTTATACCACCTGCATTAAATGGAAGTTTTTTTGATAATTATGTTTCAATATTAACAAATACGAGCTTTATACATTACATGTTAAATACATTGTTTTATGCAGCTATTTTAATAATACTTGGAATTATTGTAAATGGACTTGCAGGATATGCACTTGCAAAAATAAATTTTCCGTTTAAAGAGAGATGGCTTCTAATTATAATGCTATTGATGATAGTTCCAATGGAAACGATAATTACAATACATTTTCTTTTTATAGCAAAACTTGGATTGCTTAATACGGTAATAGGATATGTGCTCCCTATGATAGTTAATCCTTTTAATATATTTTTGTTCAGGCAGGTATTTATAAGCCTGCCGGATGATGTTTATGAAGCTGCACAGTTAGATTTTTGCAGTCCGGTAAAATATTTTTTTACTATGGTATTACCGATGTCAAAAAGTGTTGTTGCAACTGTCAGCGTATTTACATTTTTAAATGTATGGAATGATTATCTGTGGCCATCGCTTGTATTTACATCAAGTGATCTGCTTACAGCACAGATTGGATTAAATGCAATAACATCAAATGACAATACAACTATGGGACAGACACTAGCGGTTATTACTATGATAACTATACCGGTTATTATAATTTATTCATTATTTTCAAAACAGATTGTTGAAGGCGTTGTATCTACAGGGTCTAAGGAGGGCTGATTATGAGTTTTATTGAGTTAAAGAATGTTTGTAAACAGTATGCAAATACGAATAAAAAGGCAGTGACAGATTTTAATCTTAAAATAGATGAAAAGGAATTTATAGCATTTGTAGGTCCATCAGGATGTGGAAAATCGACTACATTGCGTATGATTGCAGGATTCGAGGATATTACAAGTGGAGAACTTTATATTGATGGAAAAAAGATGAATGAAGTAGCTCCTAGAGACAGAGGAATTTCTATGGTGTTTCAGAACTATGCACTGTATCCGCATATGACAGTCGAAAAAAACATAAGTTATGGACTTAAAAATATGAAAGTTCCGGCAGATGAGATAAAGCGGAAAGTAGATTGGGCTATAGAGATTTTAGGGCTTTCTGAATATCGCTACCGTAAACCTAAAAATCTTTCAGGTGGTCAAAGACAGAGAGTTGCTTTAGGACGTGCAATCGTAAAAGACCAGAAAGTATTTCTTATGGATGAGCCGCTCTCAAATCTTGATGCAAAACTTCGTGTAAGCATGAGAAATGAGATTAGCAAATTACACCGCAATCTTGGCAGCACGACGATTTATGTAACGCATGATCAAGTGGAAGCTATGACTATGGCAGACAGAATTGTTATTATGAAGGATGGTATTGTTCAGCAGATAGGAAAGCCAATGGAACTGTACGAACATCCGGTTAATAAATTTGTTGCAGGTTTTATTGGTTCCCCACAGATGAACTTCTACAATGTTAAAGTTGATGGAAATAAGATTTCTTTTACAGATGGAAACAGTATGGTATTAAATGATGAAATGGCTGACAAATTAAGGAATTATAAGGAAGTGATTCTTGGAATACGCGGTGAGGATATAAAGTTTGATCCTCAAAATCTTGACATATTTAAAGAAAATAAACAGAGAGCAGTTATTGACAATACTGAAATTATGGGAAATGAAAATAATCTTTATTTTGAATTTGGAGGTTCATCATCTGTAGCAAGAGTTTCAAAATATGAGGTGTCTGATGTTGGTGAGGAAATAGAATTTGTTTTTGTACCACATAGAATGCATTTCTTTGACAAGGTGACGGAAGATGTAATAGTATTATGAGAAAGCAGCAAAGCGGATTGAGAATATCTGCTTGACAATAGTAGAAATGAGGTTTTTATGGATAAGTTAAAAAAAGCAAATGATTATATAGAAAAAAATAAGGTAGATTATAAAGAATTGCCGGAATTTCATGTGGCCCCACAGGTTGGATGGATAAATGATCCAAATGGTTTTTCGTATTATGAGGGCATGGTACATTTGTTCTATCAGTTTCATCCGTATAGTAAAGAATGGGGACCTATGCATTGGGGACATTGTGTCAGCAGTGATTTAATAAAGTGGGAATATTATCCGGTTGCATTGGCTCCTGATATGAAATATGATATGGACGGATGCTTTTCGGGTTCTGCTATAGAAACAGATGAAGGTCATATGCTGGTATATACAGGTGTAACTCATGAAGAAAATGACGGTAAAAAAAATGAATATCAAAATCAATGCGTTGCTTTAGGGGATGGAAAAAGTTATAAAAAAATAGAGAATAACCCGGCTATAAATGGAGAAATCATGCCACAGAATTTTAGTCGTGAACATTTTAGGGATCCTAAAGTCTGGAAAGAGGATGATGGATATTATCTTGTTGTTGGAAATAAAACAAATGATGGTAAACCTCAGGTTGTTTTGTTCCACTCGAAAGATATGTATGATTGGAGATATGTTTCTGTATTGGCAGAGGATGTTACCGGAAAATATGGAACAATGTGGGAGTGTCCTGATTTCTTTGAGATAAATGGACAATATATATTGATAGCATCTCCTCAGGATATGTGTGCTGATGATGAATTTCATAATGGAAATAATTCAGTATATTTTATTGGAAATTATGATAGAGATATGCATAAATTTGATTATAATAAAGTTTATGCATTAGATGATGGCATTGATTTTTATGCACCGCAGACTACGCTCATGCCTGATGGAAGAAGAGTAATGATAGGCTGGATGCAGTCTTGGGATTCAAATATAAGACCTTTTAAACAAAAATGGTCATGTATGATGACTATTCCAAGGGAGATAAAGCTGATAGATGGAAGAATTATACAAAATCCTGTAAGAGAGATAAAAAAATATTATACGGATTCTATTAACTATGTGGAGCAAACAGTAGAGGGAGAGTGCAGTTTTCCAAAGATAAACGGGCGTGTCCTTGATATGACAGTTGAAATTAAAGATGGTGATTATGATGAATTTAAAATAAATTTTGCAAAGAATGATAAATTTAGTTCGAGTATAATTTATGATAAGAGTAAAAATGAAATTGAAATAAACAGACTTTATTCCGGAATGAATCGTGATACAATAGGTACAAGAAAAGTAAAAGTGAGATATCCAAAGCAAAGTTTAAAGCTTCGAGTTATTTTTGATAAATATTCAGTAGAAATATTTGTAAATGATGGTTCGCAAGTGTTAAGTATGACTTATTATACACCTGTTGAGGCTGATGAGATAAGTTTTGAATGTAATAACACTGCAGTTATAAATATTGAAAAGCATGGTATATCTGTAAGATAGGAGGGCTTTAAATGAAAAAGTATGATGTAGTTGCATTAGGAGAACTGCTTGTAGATTTTACTGAAAATGGTATGAGCAGTCAGGGAAATGCTTTGCTTGAAGCAAATCCGGGAGGAGCTCCGTGTAATGTATTGTCGATGTTACAGAGACTTGGCAAAAAAACAGCTTTTATAGGAAAAGTTGGCAATGATAATTTTGGAAAAATGCTTAGAGATATTGTGAAAGAACAGGGAATAAATACAGATAACATTATTCTTGATGGTGAAGTTCATACAACGCTTGCATTTGTTCATACAAAAGAAGATGGTGACAGGGATTTTTCGTTTTACCGTAGCCCAGGAGCTGACATGATGCTTAGAAAAAAAGAGATTAATGAAAGCTTACTTGATAATACAAGAATTTTTCACTTTGGGACACTTTCAATGACGGAAGAAAAAATAGCAGAAACAACAAAGTATGCATTAGATAAAGCTAAAGATTTCGGAGCTGTTATATCATTTGATCCAAATCTGCGTCCACCTTTATGGGATGATTTGGAAAAAGCAAAAGAACAGATGTGGTATGGGATAAGTAAATGTGATGTTTTAAAAATATCAGATGATGAGATTAGTTTTCTTACAGAAGAAGCTGATATTGAGAAAGGAGTGAAAAAAATTCTGAAAAAATATCAGCCGGCACTGATTTGTGCTACACAAGGAAAAAACGGAAGCATTGCATATTATAAAGGGCAGAGCTTTTGTCAAAAAGCCTTTATAAGGAAAGATACAGTGGAGACAACCGGAGCCGGAGATACATTTATGGCATGTGTTTTAAACAGTGTTCTTGAAAAAGGATTAAATAATCTTACAGAATCCGATATTTTACATATGCTTAAATTTGCCAGTGCAGCATCGTCGATTATTACGACAAAAAGAGGAGCATTAAAGGTAATGCCACAGAAAGAAGATATTATTGTTTTTTTGAATAATTACAGTTGTAATATGCCGAATTTATAGTCTTATAGGGAGATTGCTAATATTGAAAGATATGTATATTTATGCTAACATAATATATTATAAATAAACTTTTTGATACATCATGGTCTTAAAAAGAAAGACGATGTATTATAAACCGATACTAAATTATAAATGTTGTGAAATATACTGTTTATATGCAATAAATAAAGTAAGGGTGATATATTGTTATTTGACAATGTACCACCCTTTTGTGCTTATGACATGATTTCACGGCAAATTAGTAAAATGGATATTAAGGGAGATGAATTATTATGACAATACAGGAATGTTACGAAAAAATAGGAGAAGATTATCAGGAAATTCTTTCACGATTTGGAAGTGAGGCAATGGTAAATAGATTTGCCATAAGTTTTCTGAATGATCCAAGCTTTGAACAGTTAAAAGCGGGGCTTGAGGAAAATGATGGAGAAAAGGCATTTCGTGCAGCTCATACTTTAAAGGGAGTCTGTTTAAATCTTGGTTTTAACGGACTGAATGAGCTTAGTTCAGAATTAACGGAGAAACTCAGAGGGCATAGTACGGAGGGTACAGAGCCATTATTTGAGGCTGTTAAGGAAAAATATGAGAGTATGATAGAAACGATAAGAGAACTTCAGAATGAGGGATAAACGACAACAGGAAATTAGTTTGCGTCTGCATTTTGCGTGAGGACAATAACAGGTTTTGTTGGTGTTATCATAAAGAGTTTAGGATAGAGCAGGCTTGACTGGAGTAGTCAGAAAGGAAAACATATATGAGGTATAAAATTCTTATTGTTGACGATTCATATATAAATAGAGAATTATTAAAAGAAATGCTTAAGGATGAATATGACATATTAGAAGCAGAAAATGGCAAAAAAGCATTGAAAATGATAGAACATAAGGAGCAGATAGACGGTATCCTTTTGGATCTTATTATGCCAGAGATTAATGGATTTGGTGTTATAGAGGAATTGTCGAAAAAAGGAATTATGAAGAAAGTTCCCGTAATGATAATTAGTTCGGAGATAAGTGCCGAAAATGAAAATATCTGTTTTAAGTATGGGGTATTTGACTTTATAGGACGACCTTTTAAGACATCGATAGTCCGTAAGCGTGTTCAGAACATGATAAATATATATGTTTATAAAAATCATCTTGAACAACAGGTTCAGGAACAGACTGCTGTTTTGAGAAAAGCATATGAAAAATTAGAGAAACAGAAAGAAAGAGTAGAAAAATTAAATAAAGACATTTTGGATATGCTTGGTACGATAGTAGAGTTTAGAAATCTTGAGAGTGGCGAGCATATTATGAGGGTTAAAGGATATACTAAGATTCTTGCCGAGAAGTTCAAAGAACTGTATCCTGAGTATAACCTTACGGATGAAATGATAGATAATATAGTCGAGGCAAGTGCTTTACATGACCTTGGAAAAATATCAATACCTGACAAAATTCTCTTGAAACCGGGCAGACTTACAAAAGAAGAATTTGAATATATGAAACTACATACGGTAAAGGGTTGTGAACTTATTCAGGCGGTTAATCTTGAACAGAGCGAGGAACTTAAACAGATATGTTATGATATAATCCGCTATCATCATGAGAGATACGATGGAAAAGGTTATCCTGATGGTTTAAAGGGGGATGAGATACCGGTATCAGCACAGCTTGTTTCGCTTGCTGATGTATATGATGCTCTCATAAATGAGAGATGTTATAAAGATGCCTTTTCTAATGAAAAAGCATTTAATATGATAATGAATGGTGAATGTGGAACATTTTCGCCAAAGCTTTTGGAAACTTTCAAACAGGTTCGTGATAAGTTTGAAAGGTTTGCAATCGAGGAAAGAAAATAAGAATTGTTGTTTAAAATAAGGGGGTGTTTCTTGAATTGCCTTCAAGAAACACCCACATTATGTTTAGCTTTATTTTGCCAAGTAATTATTTCTTTGAAAGATAATCATTAACATTAGCTACAAGCTCGTCTGCGTTAAGTCCGTGAACCATAGCAGCTTCTTCAAGTGATTCACCCTGAGCTGATGGGCATCCTATACAATGCATACCTGAAGCCATAAGGATAGCAGCGATACCGGCATCGACTTTAAGCATATCTGCAATTATCATATCTTTAGAAATTCTCTCTGTCATAATAGTCTGATCTCCTTTGAAAAAATATTATTAAAAACGAAAAAGCTACTGTACGGGAGAAAAACTCCTTTACCAGCAGCTTTATTTTACATAAAGTAAAAAAATTCGTCAATAGAAATCGTTGTTTTAAAAACAAGTTTCCGGATAAAATTACTCCTGTGAAATAGCACCTGAAGGGCATGTTCCTGCACAAGCACCACATTCGATACATGTATCTGCATCAATCTGGTAATGAGCATCTCCTTCAGAAATAGCGCCTACTGGACATCCGCCAGCACAAGCTCCACAGCTAACACAATCATCACTAATTACATATGCCATTTTGTTGTCCCTCCTTATTGATTTTGTGCATTCATTATAACGCAGTTTTTTATTTTTGACAACCCCTGAAAGCACTGAAAATAAAGGAAAAATAGTTAGTTTGAGTGAACTTTGGGTAGCGACATAATACAACTTAAACGAGCTTTTGCAAAGCATCATATTTTATAAGAGGTTCAAAATGTTCTTCAAAATAAGAAATACTTGCAGGAACATTTTTTAGCTGTGTGCCATATTCGTTGGCAAGATTGCATATTCTGTTAAATGATTCAGGTGATAAGCTGCCCTGCTGCATGATAAGAATATATTCCCCGGTTTTATCATTTTTATACAAAGTGTTCTCACTTGTATATATATGGTAAAGATTATCTGCTAATAATGAAATGTCATTTATCGATTTAAAGGAGAAAATCCTTGCGACATTTACCGGAACTTTTTTATCGGTGTTCTTTGGGCGTGGCTCCATACCCAATGCTTCTGACAATGAGATGAAGTCGGTGTTCCGGTCATATGATGAAGTTGGCTCAAGAGGTATTTCCTCGTCATCAGAGCTTATGTTGCCGGCGAGCTCATAAATATCCTCATCATCGTCAAAATCTGCTTCGTCATCATCATCAAATGTAAATTCACCTGCAGATTCATAATCTTCGCTATCAGGTGATTCTGAAAAAGTTGAAAATCTTGTGTCGAGTTCATCAGGATCTTCAACCTTTGTGATTAACAGAACTAGGGTATCAGGATACATTGGAATCGCTTCTATCATGAGTGGGATGTTTTCAGCTTCAAAGCCGAATTCGTAGGATGCCTGCTGCACCATGTCACGAAATAGAGCCTTGGCTTTATCTGTTCCGTATGCAAGTTCGCTGATACGAAGTTCTCTGTCGGATAAGTCTTTTTTATTGAGTGTACAACGGATTTGATTATCATTGATTTTTTCAATTCGCATAGGCTCACTCCCTTTCTAAACAAAATTTATTTTATAAGTATTCTTATAGTTAAATTATAGGTTAATATCGTGTTCAAGTCAATAATTTAAAGGCGGCAGAATACTTATTTTATCGTATATATAAGAGAAAAAATCACCATTTATCTGATTATGGGCAAAATAATTTTTACTCTCAACATCATTATATGATATGAGTGAGAGCGGAGTGTTTTAATAAGTAAGAATGTGTTTGTGAATATGATTTGTAAAAAGTTAATAATAAATACTAGAATTTTTTGCATATTTTTAAACACATTTTTGAAATCTTAGTAAATCTCATTAAATCACATTTTTTTCTGTGCAAATGTATCAAAAAATTGAGGACAGATTTGTTGATAATACGGTGATTTTTGTGTTGAAAATGTATAAAATGTCATCATATAATAGTCAGCACAGAGAGACGATCATTTGATTGGAGGTGAGTTTATAGGAAGAGGGCAAATGAAAAAATTTAATGTTGCCGGTTAGAGTCATATAGGCGGCACTGATAAAAAGAAAATTCATTTAATATTTATATACGATAAGGTTTGACAATGATATGCGTTTTACCAGATGCTTTTTTGAATCGTTGATCTGGAGATGGTAAAGGTGGACAGGGAAAATTGACGTTAAATCACAACAAGTGCTGCTGTTTGTATTTATAATGCGGACGGTGCCAGACAAATGCTTACAAAGCAGTCAGATAATTATATAGCTGTATGTCCATTTTAAAATTAGAAGTGACTTAGGAGGTTGGTAAAATGAGGAATGACTCAGAAGAGAGAGAGGATAGAACAACAGCATGGATTTTAGCTGAAGCTTCAAAGTGGTCATTATATGGGGTTGAAGTTAAGATAGATGGGATGTTTTATACGGGAGAAAGTTCTGAAGTAATTGATCATGTCAGAGAGGACAATTATTATATGGAAGATTATGTCAGTGATGACAAGGGTAAGATTGTGCAGGTCGAATTTAATCGTTTATAAATAAGGGGGTTGAAGCTTTATATTCGGATATCCCCACTCCATTATACATAGTATGAGTTGTAAGTTTTTATTGTAAAAAATGTCGGGTTTGTGTGTTACACAAACATAATATGTGCAGGAAAATGCACAATAATAATTGTGAAATGATGATAAACAAAAGTTAATATCAAATAAGAAAATGGTAATTAAAAAATGCAGCCTTTGTAACGGATGGGTTAAAAGGCTGCATTGTATGATTTTTATATGTGCCTTTACTCAAAAAAACATAAGTGATATACTGATATATGAGGATTATATCTGAATGAACGGAAAAAGAAGTTGTTGTTAGCTCTGAGGTGTGAACGGTAACAAAATATAGTTAAGAGGGTATGATAATCGAATTATAGAAAAATTAGTGATTATAAAAGAAAGGTATCGCTTATGAAAAATAAAAAATTAGTATTACCACTTATATTTACGGTAGGAATCTTTATTATAGTTGCGGCAGTTTTTATCATAAAGAAAAATATGCCGTGCAATGATTATATGAATCTCGCAGAGTATTACGGGGAAAGTGAAAAAGGTTATACGGTCATAGCTGAAGAAAATATAAATAAAAATAAAGCATTATATGAGGATGGACATATATATCTTGATGATGAATTTGTATCAGGAGTATTGAATAAGAGATTTTACTGGGATGCTAACGAAAATCTTCTTATATATACAACGGCGACATCTGTTATAAAAGCAGGACTTGACAGTAAGACATATGATATAAACAAAAGCAGCAATACTAAAGATTATGTTATCGCTAAGCTTAGGGGTGATAAACTTTATATTGCACTTGATTTTATTAAGGAATATACTGCTTTGGAATATAAGACATATAAAAATCCTAACAGAGTTGTACTGACATATAAATTTGGAGATAAGCAGAAATGGGTACAGGCAGATGAAGAGGCAAAGCTTAGATTTGAACCAAGTATAAAGAGCAGGATACTTATAGATGTAAAGAAAAAAGATAAATTAAGGATACTTGAAGAAAATACGGATAAAAGTGGATTTGATAAGGTGCTTTCGGAGAGTGGTGTTATAGGATATATCAAAATGTCGTCTTTAGGTGATACATATGAGTATGTTCCAAAGACTGATTTTGTTGAGGAGACATATCCGCATACACTTTTAAGTGGAAAAGTAAATCTTTTATGGCATCAGGTCACGACACAGTCTGCAAACGCAAATCTTACCAATGTTCTGTCCGGGACAAAGAAAGTCAATGTTATAGCACCGACATGGTTTGGAACAAGTGATAACAACGGAAATATATCATCTATAGCAAGTTATGACTATGTGGAAAAAGCTCATTCTATGGGGATACAGGTCTGGGGACTTTGCAATGATTTTGCACCGGATATGAAGATAGGAAAGGTTCTTAGCAGAACGAGCTGCAGGGAAAGACTTGAGAAAAATCTTCTTGCTGAGGCTATAAGATACAGTCTTGACGGAATAAATATTGATTTTGAAAATGTGAAGAAAGCTAACGGGGATGATTTTATCCAATTTGTAAGAGAATTAGGAATAATGTGCCGCAACAACGGAATTGTTTTATCTATTGACAATTATCCTCCGGCAAGCTATTCAGCTTATTATAGCAGAAATGAGCAGGCTGCAGTGGCGGATTATGTTATAACTATGGCATATGATGAATTTTATTCCGGCTCTAAGGAGGCAGGACCGGTTTCATCTATCAGTTATGTAAGAAATGCTTCTGAAAATATATTGAAAGAAGTTCCTGCAAATCAGTCAATAATAGGTTTGCCGTTTTATTCAAGATTATGGAAAGAAACTACCAAAAACGGAGAGACAAAACTTTCATCAGAGGCGTGTTCGATGAAATATGCTGAGGAGCTGATAAGTGATGCAAAAGCAGAACTTAAATGGAATGAACAGACGGGACTTGAATATGCTGAATATACAAAGGACAATGCTTTATATAAGATATGGCTTGAAAACTCAAAATCTCTTGCTATGAAACTTGAAACAGTAAATTCACATAAGATGGCTGGAGCTGCATTCTGGAAAGCAGGCATGGAGAAAAAGAATGTCTGGGATACAATAGAAAAATACATGGCACAGTAAAGTCATAAAATTAAACAGATGGCATATATAGTATGAGAAAACATAAACGCACATTTTGTATTTCAGCCGCACTGCAGGTGTGAAAAGTGCAATGCTGAGTATTGGCGTGGAATTGGAGTTTTATATGTATCTGTTAAAAAAATGTATTATATCACTATTTGTATGTACCGCCATATCAGGAGCAGTCATAAGTGTAGGTATGATGAAAAATATGCCTGTATTTAAAAATAGTGAAAAAAATGTTATAGTCATTGATCCGGGACATGGTGGCGGGGACCCTGGAAAAGTCGGTGTTGACGGTTCACTTGAAAAGGACATTAATCTTGCAATATCCCAATATCTAAAAAAAGAGTTACAGGACAAAAACTATAAGGTTATCATGACAAGGGAAAAAGATACGGGGCTTTACGACGAGAGCGATACAAATAAAAAGATTGCAGATCTTCATAAAAGGATAGAGATAATGAATCAGTCAGATGTAAAACTTGTTGTGAGTATTCATCAGAACAGTTTTACAGGTGAGAGTTCAAAAGGGGCACAGGTTTTTTATCAGAGTACATCTGAGGAGGGAAAAAAATTTGCAGGGATAATGCAAAAAAAGATAGCATCATGTATAAATGATGGAAATCATAGGATAGAAAAAGCAAATTCAGATTATTATATATTAAAAAACAGCAGTCCTGTTGCGATTATCGTTGAATGTGGATTTTTGTCTAATCCGCAGGAGGCAGCACTTTTGTCTGATGATAAATATCAGAAAAAAATGTCATCAGCGATAGCACAGGGAATTAGTGAATATATTCAGAAGGAGGCTCATTAGATGAGTATGGATACAAAGGTTATCAAAGTAAATCCGGAAATGTTTGATGACGGGGAACTTAAAGAGGCTTGTGAGATATTAAAAAGAAACGGTCTTGTAGCGTTTCCGACAGAAACAGTTTATGGTCTTGGCGGTGACGGTATGCACAAGGAAGCATCAGCAAAGATATATGCGGCAAAAGGAAGACCATCGGATAATCCTCTTATAATACATATAGCAGACAGAAAAAGTCTTGACGAAATAGCATCAGAGGTTTCAAAAAAAGCAGAGAAGCTTATGGACGCTTTCTGGCCTGGACCGATGACGCTTATCTTTAGAAAAAAAGAAAATGTCCCTATGTCAACGACAGGGGGACTTGAAACGGTTGCAGTAAGGATGCCGAGTCATCCGGTGGCAAGAGAGCTTATAAGACAGTCTGGAGTTTATATAGCTGCACCGAGTGCAAACACTTCGGGAAGACCCAGTCCCACAAAGGCAGAGCATGTTATAGAAGACCTTTCGGGAAAGATAGATATGATAATAGACGGCGGTAGTGTAGGTATTGGTCTTGAATCGACGATAGTGGATATGAGTGAAGATATACCTGTTATCTTAAGACCGGGCTACATAACAAAGGAAATGCTTGAAAATGTAGTGGGTGAAGTGAAAGTTGACCCTGCCATCGTGGGAGAAGCACCCAAGAAAAATATTATTGCAAAAGCTCCGGGAATGAAATACCGTCATTATGCACCAAAAGGACAGATGACAATCGTAGAGGGTGATATTGATAATGTTGTGGCAAAGATAAATGAGCTTTCCAAAGAAAAAATTGCTGATGGAAGAAATGTTGCCGTTATTGCGACTGATGAGACAAAATACAGATATAAATACGGTACGGTAAAAAGTATCGGTTCAAGAAAAACTGAAGGTTCCATTGCAGCAGGGTTATATGATATACTAAGAGATATGGATCATATAGGTGCACAGGATATATATGCTGAGAGCTTTAGTGACGACAGACTTGGCGGAGCGATAATGAACAGGATGATAAAAGCTGCAGGGCATCATGTGATTCATGTATAAAACAGGACATCAAAATTATTTTAAGCCATAATGTAAATTTGTTAGTTCAGACAGAGCAGACGGATATATTGACATTATAGAATGAACGATAAAAGGAGAAGCAGATGAAAGGTTATGACAAAGTCATATTTGTGAGCAAAGGAAATACATTCAGCAGTCCTCTTGTTGAAGCTATTTACAGGGACAAGGCACCTAACTGGCTGCCTGAATCCATGTCAAGAGGAACTGTTGTACTGTTTTCAGAGCCGATAAATCCAAAAGTAAATGTTTTGTTGAGCAGTCATGATATAAATATAAGTAATCATGAAAACTCAAAACAGTTAGAGAGGGAGAATATTGGACAAGATACACTGATACTCACAATGACATTTAGCGACAAGTTAAAAGTAATAGAAGATCTTGGTGTATCAAACAATGTATATACGCTGGGAGAATATATAGAGGATGATGCGGATATATCAGATCCGTTCGACCCCGATGAAACATTATATGACAAGTTTTTTGAGGAAGTTGCAGAAAAGATTGAAAAGGTGATTTTACACATGGAAGCAGAGTATCATGAAAATGATGATGATGCCAAAGATGTAAATAATAAAGAGTTAAACAGTAAAGATATGGAGGTAAGTTAAAATGATAGCAATAGGAAGTGACCATGGCGGATATGGGCTTAAACAGGAGATTATGGCTCATTTAAAGGAACAGGGTGTAGAGTATAAGGATTATGGATGTTATGATGAAAAATCATGCGATTATCCTGTTTATGCAAAAAAAGTTGCAAATGCGATAGTGTCAGGTGAGTGTGAAAAAGGTATTCTTATATGTGGAACAGGTATAGGAATTTCTATAACAGCCAACAAAGTTAAGGGAATAAGAGCCGCTCTTTGCCATGATACATTTAGTGCACAGGCAACAAGAGAACACAATGACGCAAATATACTGGCAATGGGTGCAAGAGTGGTAGGACCGGGACTTGCATTAAAGATTGTCGATACATTTTTAAATACTGAATTTTCAAATGATGAGAGACATATCAGAAGAATAAATATGATAGAGGAAGATTAGGTGTAAACGGTAGAGATTAAATTCTTGACAGTATAAAATCATGGGAGTATCATTAGAAATATGTTAGAATAAAAGATTTTTATCAATGTATTTAATATTATACAGTATATGTGTATTGATTGTATTGATTGTATTGATATGTAATCTTTTGCAAATAATTCACCCGATAAATTAGGGTTACGAAAGGAAGTATTGTTATGGCAAAAAAAGACATCGATTGGAATAATCTTGGATTTGGTTATGTAAAGACAGACAAAAGATATGTGTCAAACTTCAAGGACGGAGCATGGGATGACGGAGCACTCATAGATGATGATATGATTACTATCAGCGAGTGTGCCTGTGTACTCCAGTATGCACAGACTGTATTTGAAGGATTGAAAGCATATACTACAGAGGATGGCAGAGTGGTATGCTTTAGACCTGACTTAAATGCCTCTCGTCTTGCAGATTCAGCAAGCAGACTTGAGATGCCGGTATTTCCTGAAGATAGATTTGTAGATGCTATTGCTAAAGTGGTTGAGGCAAATATTGATTATGTACCACCATATGGTTCTGGTGCAACATTGTATATTCGTCCTTATATGTTTGGTAGTGATGCCATCATTGGTGTTAAACCTGCCAATGAGTATCAGTTCAGAGTATTTACAACACCTGTAGGACCTTACTTTAAGGGTGGTGCAAAGCCTATCACTATCCGTGTTAGTGACTTCGACAGAGCAGCTCCTCATGGAACAGGTCATATCAAGGCAGGACTTAATTATGCTATGAGTCTTCATGCAATAGTTGATGCTCATCAGAAAGGATTTGATGAGAATGTTTACCTTGATGCAGCTTCTCGTACAAAGATTGAGGAGACTGGTGGAGCAAACCTTATCTTTATCACAAAAGACGGTAAGTTTGTTACTCCTAAGTCAAACAGTATTCTTCCATCTATCACACGCCGTTCATTAGAGGTTGTTGCAAAAGATTATCTCGGAATGGAAGTTGAAGAGAGAGAAGTATATCTTGATGAAGTTAAGGATTTTGCTGAGTGTGGTCTTTGTGGTACGGCAGCAGTTATCTCTCCTGTAGGAAAGATTGTTGACCACGGCAAAGAAATCTGTTTCCCAAGCGGAATGGAGCAGATGGGACCAAAGACAAAAGAACTTTATGATACACTTACAGGTATCCAGATGGGCAGAATCGAAGCTCCTGAAGGATGGATAAAAGTTATCAAATAAATTTAAGACTAATAAAAGTTTTCACACACGGATTTGTGTCTGAGTGCACTTGTCCAAAACCGATGTACTTAGAAATGTGTGTAGAAAAGAGTATTAAATTACAATGAGCAGAGGAAAAGTTTTCCTCTGCTCATTTATTTGTCTGATAAATAATTTTAATAGCTTATAAAGTGTGGATTTTATAATAGGATGTTGGGGGCAAAAGGTATTTTGACCCAAACATAATATTATTATTTTACAAGTTTTATATCAGTGATAACAGGTGTACCGCTTCCTGAACCAATAGCACCATTAAGTGTGATGGTATCTGAAGCACCCCAGTAACCGGACCATGCAGGATTGCTTACTCTGTAGCGGTTGTTTCCGAGACTTTCGCAATTACCGCTCCACATTGATGTGATTTCTCTTGAGAGAGTAAACTCGACCGTCCATCCTGATGTAAATATTTTAGAAGTGTTGTTTTTGAGTGAAATCGTAACGATTCCGCCACTTCCCCAGTCACTTTCAAGTTTTACTGAGCCGGTTATGTCATCAGAATCTGATGGAGCGACTGTCGGAGCAACTGTCGGAGCAACCGTCGGAGTAACTGTCGGAGCAACTGTCGGGGCAACCGTCGGAGCAACTGTTGGAGCAATCGTCGGAGCAATCGTCGGAGCAACAGTCGGAGCAACCGTCGGAGCTGCTGTCGGAGCAACAGTCGGAGCAACTGTCGGGGCAACTGTCGGGGCAACTGTCGGAGCAATCGTTGGAGCTGCTGTTGCTGAGTTGCCGTCAATATCAGATACAGTGAAGTTAATCTTTACATTGTTTAGTGTCTGATAGGATACATTGTTAAAGTATGCCTTATAATTTCCGTTTTCTACAGTGACATTATTTACATGTGTGTTTGCCCATACATTTATAAATGAGAAGTTAAATATCGGGCAGGTGAGTCCGTCATCAGAAGCTTTCTTTGATGTGTCATAGAGGAAAGTATCATTCTTCATTGAATATGCAGTACCGTTTACCTCTATTGATGAAACTTTTATAGTTGCTTTATTGAAAGCAGAAGCATCTTCATCACCTACATTTATGTCTCTTATGTAAAGTGAGCCTATGTTGCTTAACTGGCTCTGTGTTGCATCGAGACTGAGTGAGAATGTACCTCCTTTTGAATAAATATCAACATATTCGTCGCTGGCTACTGACTGCCAGTTTGCTGTTTCAAGGAGATAGAGCTTAGCTCGTACATAATTGGCTTTTGGCACTGTTACCTCACATGAAGCACTGTAGCCGAGAGGGACTGATGCCGTGATTTTGCAAGTGCCTGCATTTACTGCCGTAACCTGTCCTTTAGAATTGACAGTTGCAACTTCTTCATCACTTGATTTCCATGTAATCTTGTCTTTGCTGTCAGCAGGTGTGAGAGTTGCATTGAGCTGTTTTTTCTCATCACCGATATTTATTATCATTGAAGTCTGGTCAAGTTTTATGCCGGTGGCAGTTGCCGATGAGGAGTCACCGTAAATTTCCATGATTGCATTGATAACTGACTGCTGTGTAACTTTGTATGAATATCTGTCAAATAAGCCGAAACCATAATTTCCGTTGTAACCGTTGTCCCATGCAACAGGAATGATTCCGTACATATCTGAGTAATAACAGAATTTTTCGTAGTAGTCTGCACGGCAGGCAGCATTTTGCGAATCAAAGGCTGATTTGTCTATCGCACCAAATTCGCCGACTACTACCGGATAACCGTTTGCTACAAATTTTGTGTTCATTTTCTTTAACTGTGATGCCATATAGGATTCATCGCCCCAGCTTGCCACTTTGGAACTGTTTGTAGCTTTTTCGCCCCACTGTGTGCAGGTTGATGATTCTGTACCACAGAAATCCCATGGGTCATAATAATGTACGGAAACCATTATTCTTTTCTGGCCTGATGGAATTGAAGATGAAAGATATTTATCTGAAGGCATTTCAAATCCATAATTATCTGCCGTATAGTTGATATTTGTGTTCCAACCCGGAATAAGAAGCCATCTTTTATCGTTGTTGCCGCCTGATTTTCTGACTGTATCAACAAAAATCTGATTATAAGCATTTATATTTGCATATGCATTATAAGAAGGATTTCCATATGTACCGTCAAATTCTTCATTCATTGATTCAAATATAAGATGCTCGTCGTAGTTTTTAAATGTGTCGGCTATTTGCTCCCAGCAGGCTTTGTATTTTGCCTTAATCTTAGTCTGTTCACCATTTCCGCAGAGAAGCCAGCCGCCTGAAACAGTTGTATATCCGTCGCCGTGCATATTGACTATGGCATAGAGTCCGTTGTCAACACACATATCGACAACCTGTTTAACTCTGTCGAGCCAAGAGGAATCAATTTTATATCCGTTGCTGTCATCAATCATGCTAAGATATGACACTGGGATTCTGATTGACTTAAATCCTGCATCTTTTACCGCAAGGATAAGTTCCTCGTTAATCTTTGGATTGCCATAGGCTGTCTCATTTGGGGTTCCGTTTGAGGATGCTTCAAGCTGGTTCCCAAGATTCCAGCCTGCTCCCATTGCTTTGGTGATCTCTGTCTGATTAAGATTGTTGAATGATGATGCTGAAACAGTCTGCACATTCTTCTCCGGAATACAAACTGTTGTGGCGATCATGGCTGCTGATAATAATACAGCCATTACTTTTTTGCGAAGTCGCATAAATTTTCTCCTTTCATGTTAAGTGCTTGTTTTTCAATACAACATAATAATATCCTTTTTGTGAAATATTTGCAATTATTATTCACAGAATATTAAAGATTTCGTCACAATTACTATAATAAATGCTGGTTTAGCAAAAAAATACGGTTTAAATTTGTGCAATATCGCTATTTCGATTTACAAAAAGTTCAATTTATTTACAAAAATGTTAAAAATTCTATATATTGTTGCTTTCTGTTTTTTGTATTATAATAATGTGATGCAGGAGTCAAAAGCAGAAAATTGCGAAACTATCATAAATATTGATTAAATTGTGCGGATATAACAAATAGTATCACAATTAGCACAACATATAGTTAGTTTCGCAAACGCCTATTTAAAATAGATCTGAAAGGAGATATTTCCTAATGAAGAAAATAGTTTTAACCGGTGGTGGAACAGCCGGTCATGTCACACCCAATATCGCACTTATACCGGAGCTTAAAAAAGCGGGATATGAGATTTATTATATCGGTTCTTATGAGGGAATTGAGAAGAAACTTATAGAGAAACTGGGAATACCTTATTATGGGATTTCAAGCGGAAAACTTCGCAGATATATTGATCTTAAGAATATCAGCGACCCATTTAAGGTATTAAAAGGATTTGCACAGGCGAGGAAACTTCTTAAAAAGATTAAGCCTGATGTTGTATTTTCAAAGGGAGGATTTGTATCAGTTCCCGTTGTTGTTGCAGCAAAATCAAGAAAAATTCCATGTATAATACATGAGTCAGATATGACACCGGGACTTGCAAATAAGATATGTATTCCATGTGCAGTGAGAGTATGCACAAATTTCCCTGAGACACTAAAGCATCTTCCGGCGGAAAAAGCTGTACTTACGGGTTCGCCTATAAGGGAGGAACTTTTTAAGGGAGATAAAGAAAAAGGACTTAAATTTTGTGGATTTGATAATTCAAAACCGGTTATTCTTATAATAGGAGGAAGTCTTGGAGCAGTTGCCGTAAACAATGCGGTAAGAGGGATACTTCCGGAACTTTTGAAGAAATTTCAGGTAATACATCTCTGCGGAAAAGGAAAGAAAGATGACTCACTTGTAGGTACAAAAGGTTATGTGCAGTATGAGTACATAAGTGAGGAACTTCCTGACCTTATGGCGGCTTCTGATATAATGATTTCAAGAGCCGGGGCAAATGCCATATGTGAGATACTTGCACTTAAAAAGCCTAATATACTCATACCATTGTCTGCACAGGCAAGCCGCGGTGACCAGATATTAAATGCGGCATCATTTGAAAAACTTGGTTACAGTATAGTTATTCAGGAGGAGGAAGTTACCAATGAAAAACTTCTTGCCGCCGTAAATGAGGCATTTGACAATAAAGAAAAGTATATAGCTGCAATGAACAAGAGCCAGCTTAACAATTCAATAGAAAAGATAGTTGGTCTTATAAACAGTGCCGCTAAGTAATCATTGTTTGGCTGAAAATGGAATAGCGGTATAAAGTAAGAAATGCAAGACTGAACTGTTACTAGTAAGTAGAGTATTTTGCGAATATTATTGACTTTGAGTGGCACTGCCATGCAAAAGGACGGTATAGAATGGAGGATTGAAATGAGCAATGGTTCGATACCAAAAGACCCGGTGATGCTGCTTAGTTATGTGAATACGCAGCTTAGGGATTTTTACCCTGACATTGAAGAAATGTGCAAATCACTTGACATTGACAGGGAAGAACTTGAAAATAAACTTGCTGCCATCGATTATAAGTATGATGGCAGCATGAACAAGTTTGTTTAGAAAGTCATGGGGTTTCCGGTTACATCGCGTGACACCCACATTGACATTCCGGGACCGTGATTTCCGAATGGTCTTGTGTGGAAACCGAATTTTTCATAGAAACTTTCACGATGGTAGGCTGCCATAAGGCTTACCATTACGGTTTCCCCTGCCACTACATCTTTTTGTATGTAGTCAAGTTCACGGCGTATAAGTTCCGTACCTATGTGATGTCCCTGATAGTCCGGGTGTACGATTACATCTGTTATGAAATATGTATAGCCGCCGTCACTTACGATGCGTGCCATACCGACAGGTTTATTGTCACAGACTGCTACGCAGAGATAAAATGAGTTTTTAAGGGCAATTGCTGCCCTTTTTTCAGTTACATTTATCCAGTTTACTGATTTTCTGAGTGCATTATAATCTTCAACGCTTATATTGTTTACATATGTTATCTTAGTTTCTTTGTTCATAATGTTTGTTATCCTTTTTTGGTTTATATATAAATATTTGGCTGCTCTTTTTAAACATCAATTTTATAGACTTTCATTGTATTTGATTTTATGTTTGTATTTGCAAATCAATATTACAGACATTTCCGACTGTTACTTACAGCATCGTATGTTTAAAAAGCAGTCTTTTTGTTTCTTAATATATTTTACCACAAGTATAATGTTTTGGGTTAGTCTTATTTGATATTCTGTCATAAAAAGAAAATTTGGCAAACAATGAACAAGCTCGTTATATGCCGATACTCTTTTTATGCCTGAACAGTTGCTAAGATGTAATATTTTTTAATGCAGTTGAATAAAATATTATTGCATATGAATTATATATCAGCGGGGCAATTTTTACCCTGACAATAAAATTAGACATTTGCGAAACTATCATAATCTCAAAATTAACACAACATATAATTAGTTTTGCAATCATCTATGGCAATTAAATAAATTTAAGGAGATTTCTATGGAACTTAAAACCGCACAGATAACTTCAAATCAGATAGTTTGTCACAGTGATACACAGATTACATTGGAAAATGATATGAATGTTCCTGACAGCAAACCCGATATAGATAAGATAATTAAAATAGAGGGAAATATTTTATCTAATTCGGTTGTGGCACTTGACGGCAGGGCAGGCATAAAAGGAACCCTTGATTATTTTATTTTATATACGAGCAGTGACGATATTGTTCCAGTACATAATCTTTCCGGAAGTATAAATTTTGATGAGTCGGTAGGGCTTGATGAGGTTTCGGAGGGAGATGATATTGACTGTCATTTTGAGATTGATGACTGTCAGGCAAACCTTATAAATTCAAGAAAACTGAGCATAAATGCCATTATAGGGATACATTGCTGCAAGCCGGTGAACGATAATTATGAGGCAGTGTCATCACTTTCGGACTCTGAGGATATAGGAATGACGGAGTCGGAGGGATTATATTCAAAGTTAAAGAATGTAGCATATACACATCTTGTTATCAGCAAAAATGATATACATCGTATTTACGAGGAGATAAATCTGCCGAAAGCAAAACCGAATATTGATTCAATATTGTATTATAATATAAGACCTCTTAACATCCAGACTAAAGTTGTCGAGGATGGTGTAAGACTTATGGGGGATTTGAATATTTTTGTTTTATATACTCCTGAAAATGAGGAGCGGAGCCTTGAATATTTTGAGACAGAAGCGGCTTTTGACGAGATTATAAACTGTAATAACTGCAATGAGGATATGATTCCTGATATAGATGTGAGTGTCGGCAGCAGGGAGCTTTCAGGAAAGCCTGATGAGGATGGTGAAAACAGGATAATAAGTTTTGAGCTGACACTGAAATTGCAAATGAAGTTTTATGAGAATAAAGAAACTCAGATACTTGACGATGCTTATTCAACGGCAATGGAGCTTGAGCCGGTAAGAAAGACTATGTCACTAAACAGGCTTATTATGAAAAATCAGAGTGTTTTGAGACTTTCTGAGCAATTTAATATAGACAATCAGGATAAAATACTTCAAATATGCAATACAACGGGAAAGATAACGATTGATGAACAGCAGGTTGTAAAAGACGGGATACAGCTTGACGGCGTGATGCAGCTTGATGTTTTGTATATGACGGAAAATGATTCAAATCCTTTATCTATCGAAAAGGTGGTAATGCCGTTTCGTCATGTTATCGAGATTGATGGTCTTAGTCCTGAATGTTACTATGAATTGCAATTTGAGATAAACAACATAAATGTTATGATGCTTGACAGTTCGGAAATTGAGGTCAAGGCAAATATAACATTATGTGCCATTGCTTTTTCAAATTTTGAGGAGAATTATATTTTTGATGTAAATGTTGAACCACTTGATTTTGAGCGGCTTCATAAACTGCCTGGAATAGTAGGTTATTATGCAATAAAAGATACACCGGTGTGGGATATTGCGAAAAAATACCGCACGACCGTTGAGAGTATCAGCCAGCTAAATGATTTAAGTGGCGACATAGTCCATAAAGGGGAAAAACTGCTCCTTTTAAAAATGGTTGAGGGCATATAATTTGACATATTTAATTGCATAAATAATGTATATAGTGTAAAATAAATGCAGAAGCGAGTTAAGTTTTGAAATGGATTTAGCCCTGCTTCTGTATTTTTGTAGTTATTTTTCATTTACAGGTCTGATACGGAATGTCAGGACTTGTTAATGGCTAAGTAACTCTTGTGTCCTGAAAGGAGGATTTATGCGTATGAGATATGACATTATTATAGTCGGTGCAGGCCCTGGAGGTATTTTTGCATCATATGAATTGGTTAAGAAAAATCCTGAGATTAAGGTTGCCGTATTTGAGACAGGTCATTCACTTGAAAAGAGAGTCTGCCCTATTGACGGCGATAAGATAAAAAGCTGTATAAATTGTAAAAGCTGCTCTATAATGAACGGTTTTGGCGGGGCGGGTGCTTTTTCAGACGGTAAATATAATATAACAAATCAGTTTGGCGGTACTTTATATGAATATATAGGAAAAAATAAGGCGCTCGACCTTATGTATTATGTAGATGAGTTAAATCTTAAATATGGCGGTGAGGGTACAAAACTTTATTCGACAGCCAATACAGAAATAAAGAAACTTTGTGTTCAGAACGGTCTTCATCTTCTTGATGCGTCTGTACGCCATCTTGGAACGGATAAGAATTATGTTGTTCTCGAAAATCTTTATGCAGAACTTAAAGACAAAGTAGATTTCTATTTTGACACGCCTGTAGACAGTGTTTTACAGAATGGTGACGGTTATCTTATAAAGACGGCAAAAGGTGATTATCAGTGTGATAAATGTATCATATCAGCGGGAAGAAGCGGAAGTAAATGGATGGAAAAAGTCTGTTCAGAGCTTAATATTCCGACAAAATCAAACCGTGTTGATATTGGTGTCAGAGTTGAACTTCCGGCAGAAGTATTTTCACATCTCACGGATGAACTTTACGAGAGCAAGATAGTTTACAGAACAGCGAAATTTGAGGATCTTGTCCGTACATTCTGCATGAATCCTCATGGTGTTGTAGTAAATGAAAACACAAACGGAATAGTTACGGTAAACGGTCACAGTTATGAAGACCCAAGCAAACACACTGAAAATACAAACTTTGCACTTCTCGTTGCAAAACATTTTTCAGAGCCGTTCAGAGACAGCAACGGATATGGAGAGAGCATAGCAAAACTTTCAAATATGCTGGGCGGCGGTGTCTTAGTGCAGAGATTTGGTGACCTTATAAGAGGAAGACGAAGCAATGCAACTCGTATAGCTGAGGGATTTGTGACACCTACGCTTTCGGCAACTCCGGGTGATTTAAGCCTTGTAATGCCAAAGAGAATACTTGACGGCATTATAGAAATGATATATGCACTCGATAAGATAGCACCGGGAACAGCAAATGACGATACGCTTCTTTATGGTGTTGAAGTCAAGTTCTATAACATGGAAGTTGAGATAGATGAAAACCTTGAAACTCCGCTTAAAGGACTTTATGTTATCGGTGACTGCAGCGGTGTAACACATTCATTGTCACACGCATCGGCAAGTGGAGTTCATGTAGCAAGAGCGATTGCAAGAGCAAATAAATAAGCAATAAAAATGAAATGAGGAATAAAGATGGCAGAAAATTATTCATTTTTTTCAAATAAGAAATGCGAGTATTTTCCATGCCACAAAGTATCAGATGAGATAGCAGAAAAGGACTTTAATTGCCTTTTCTGCTATTGTCCTTTATATCTTAAAGAAAAGTGTCCCGGAAATCCTGTTTACTTTGTGACGGCAAATGGAGAAAAAATAAAAGACTGTTCAAAATGTACTTTTCCACACAGGGCGGCAAATTATGAAGAGGTGCTTAAGTGCCTTATGTCAAAAGATGAAATTCTTGAAGTGGATATAAGTGAGCTGATTGTGGATATGGAGACGGAAATAGAACATTCATGTGGATTTGAGTCAATGGATGCGGAGATGAAAAGACAGCATAAGGAGATAATAAATGCAGCTTATGATAAATTTTTCAGTGATAAAAAAGTAAAAGTCATTCTTAAACAGATTGACGAAAGTGTGGTGACAACCGCTGGATTTGTATTTGGAGAGCAGACAATAGAATGTAACGCACTGGAAAAAATGAATGTGGCGTACGGCGACATAGACAGTGCTTATCTGTACGCATTTGGAATAAAGGATATTGATGAAAAAGTGTTGGAAGAAAGTTCACTTCTTGAAAAATATTATGTCGAATGTCTGATGATAGCGGCAACAGATGTGTTGAGAGACTGGATTAGAAGTTATATAGAAAGAAAGCACAGCGTAAGGCATAAAAAATATGTGACGGATTCATTTGGACCGGGATTTTATGGGATGGATATATCAGCGGTGCCAAAACTTGTGAAAATAACGGGGGCAGAGAAAGCGGGTGTGTCAGTTGATAAAAGCGGAAATATGCACCCGGCAAAAAGTTGTGTTGGGATTTATCTTGTGACGAAGAAAGAGTATGGGGAGAGGATAAAGGATTGTGCATTTTGCGTGGGAAACAAAGGTGGATGTGCGGTATGCAGGGGAAGATAGGGGGAATTGTTTTTGGCAGAATAAGTTATCTTACAATGCAAATGAGTATAAAACATATCTTCTTGGTCTGGTTTTTTATAAATATTTATCAGATTCGTATTTGTCAAAGGCATATGATTTGATGAACGATGAGAAGCCGGACAGCCTTGAAGAAGCACAAGAAAAGTATTTAGCACATTATTTTGAAAGGCTCTTAAAGGTTTTATGCCTGATTGGATTGGGGAGTTTTATGCCTATTATCAGTGGTATTATAATGTGTCAAGTGTGGAAACGATAAAAAAAGTTCCATTGAGTTTTTTGAAAAAAGCTTATTATGGATTACACGATTTGGAACTTGAATTGGCAGTACAGAAAGTGAGGTAAAATCATGGAGATAATTTGTTTTCACAATCCTGATGAGGAAAATGGTTATTTAAGTAATTGGTTTCATTCAGATTTTTCTGTTGGTGAAATTGAATTTTCATCGATGGAGCAGTACATGATGTATAAAAAAGCTGTTTGTTTTTCTGACAAAAAAATAGCAGAAGAAATTCTTTCAATAAATGATGTTGCAGAAATTAAAAGATTAGGACGGCAGATTTCAAATTATAATGATAATATTTGGAATGGAAAGAGACAGATTATTGTGTACGAGGGACTTTTGGCAAAATTTTCTCAGAATTATTCACTTAAAAAGGTGTTAAAAAACACAGGTGATGCAATGCTTGCGGAATGTGCCGTGAGAGATAAAATATGGGGTATAGGATTGTCTATGAGTGACCCAAAAAGATTAAACATTGACGAGTGGAGAGGTCAAAATCTGCTAGGATATGCACTGATGCAGGTTAGGGAGAAATTATAGTAGAATGAAAAGCAGGAAACTCTTAATTTATATTAGAGGATAAATGTTTTCATGGAGAGGAGCATTTTTATGACTGAAAAAATTGGAATAGGAATACAGGAATTTGATGAAATCAGGGAGGGTAAATGTTTTTATATAGATAAGACATATTTTATTCGTGAATGGTGGGAGAGCAAAGATAAGGCAACGCTTATTGCCCGTCCGAGACGATTTGGGAAAACTCTTAATATGAGTATGCTTAAACAGTTTTTTTCGGTAGATTATGAAGGTAGAGAAGATTTATTTGAGGGACTTTCAATATGGGAGGAAAAAGAGTACAGGCAGCTGCAGGGAACATATCCTGTGATTAGTCTGTCATTTGCGAATATTAAAGAAAAAAATTTTCCGATGACAAGAAAGAAAATATGTCAACTGATTACAAAACTTTATGAAGAATATTCATTTCTTTTGTTTACCGGTTTGCTGGGCGAGGCGGATAAAAGATATTTTAGGCGGGTCTCGGAAAATATGGATGACAGTGATGCTTCTTTGTCTTTGTATCAGTTATCAGACTACTTGTATCGTTATTATGGTAAAAAAGTAATAATTCTTCTTGATGAATATGATACGCCTATGCAGGAGGCATATGTAAATGGATTTTGGGATGAGTTGGCTTCATTTACAAGAAGTCTGTTTAATTCTACATTTAAAACTAATCCATATCTTGAAAGAGCGATAATGACAGGAATAACAAGAGTGAGTAAGGAGTCGGTTTTTTCTGATTTAAACAATCTTGAGGTGGTTACAACAACATCAAACAAATATATGACGGCTTTTGGTTTTACTGAGGAAGAAGTATTTAATTCGCTTGAGAAATTTGGATATGGGGATAAAAAAGAAGAAATTAAAAAATGGTATGATGGGTTTGTGTTTGGAAAAATAACAGATATTTATAATCCGTGGTCTATTTTAAACTTTCTGGATAAAGGAAAGATAGATACATATTGGGCAAATACCAGTAGTAATGGATTGGTAAGTAAACTTGTAAGAGAAGGAGATGCATATTTAAAATCCGTTTTTGAAGAATTGTTAAAAGGCAAAAACATATTGTGTCCTATTGATGAGCAGATAGTATATAATCAACTGGATGATGATTCGGAAGCAGTCTGGAGTCTTTTGCTAGCAAGTGGTTATTTGAAAGTAGTTTCTATTGAAAAAAAAGTAGTTGGAAAGAGACAACTGTATGAACTTTCACTGACAAATATGGAAGTCCTGGATATGTTTTATGATATGGTGAGAGGTTGGTTCAAAAAGTCAGCAGGAAACTATAATGCGTTTGTAAAAGCATTGTTAATTAATGATGTTGAAGCAATGAATGAGTATATGAATGTGATTTCTGAGGAAATATTCAGCAATTTTGATGTTGGAACAAAACCTTCAAAACTACAGCCGGAGAGATTAGTCTCATGCTACGACTGTAATGGAGTAGCTAATGGCTCAAGTTTGAACGATAGTTCAAACTTGTATGCGATGACTAGCAAGTCATCGCGTTTTTACCATGGGTTTGTATTGGGGCTGCTTGTTGATTTGGCAGAGGACTATATTGTGACTTCAAATCGTGAGAGTGGTTTTGGGCGGTATGATGTAATGATAGAGCCAAAAGATAGGAGTAAAGAGGCTTTTATTTTGGAGTTTAAGGTCTATAATCCAAGAAAGGAAGACTCTCTGGAAGAAACTGTAGAAAATGCTCTTATACAGATTGAAGAAAAGCAGTATGAGACAAATCTGAGTGCAAAAGGAATACCAATAGATAATATTAAAAAGTATGGTTTCGCATTTAAGGGCAAAAAGGTTCTGATAGGGTGCAGGGGTTAAATAAGGATGAGATACTTTAACTTGGGAACAGCGTAAGTTGAATGAGGTTGCAGAGTTTAATCCAAAATCAGATCTTCCAGAGTCGTTTGAGTATGTTGATTTAGAATCTGTTGTAGGAACAGAAATGGTATCCCATAGAACAGAGACAAAAGAAACAGCACCTTCGAGAGCTCAGCGATTAGCATAGACAGGTGATGTGTTTTTTCAGACTGTAAGACCGTATCAGAGAAATAATTATTTGTTTACAAAGCCTGATAATAACTATGTTTTCTTTACTGGGTATGCGCATATGAGACCTAAAATAGATGCAGAGTTTCTTATGTGTTTTTTGCAAACAGACAGTTTTGTAAGGGTTGTTTTGGATAATTGTACAGGTACCAGTTATCCGGCAATAAACTCAAATGACCTTTCAAATTTGGAGATTGATCTGCCAACTTCAGAGGATGAGCAAAGAAGAATTGGGTGTTTTATCACTAACCTCGACCACCTCATCACTCTTCATCAGCGTAAGTGCAAAAGTTGTAAAAAGTATTATAAATGCACCAGAAAATTAAAATGATTGGTGTCTTATTGAAGAAAAATTTATATTTGTTATAATAAATATAAGAGTAACAGACGATAAATTTTATTTGTAAAGGTTGTATCTATTATGTTGGCTATGTATGATGAAAAAGAAATATTGCGTGAGTATATTGAGTATGAAAAATATCATGCAGCAAAAGAAGCAGCAAAAGAAGCAGCAAAAGAAAATGCAATAAAAATGATAAAAGCAGGGAAGTTATCAATAGAGGATATACCACAGTTTTTTACAAGTCTGACACCGGAAGATATAAAAGAAATAGAAAATGAGTTGATGCAGACATTGTAGAGAATGGTATAAAATTAAGGAGAGGTGATGTTTTGGAGAATAAAAATACGATAATGGATAGGTTAAACGAAACAGATATAGCAAAATATACGATTAAAGACAGTGTCTTTACAAATCTGTTTCAGGACAAAAAGTATCTGATACAATTATATAAGACAATACATCCGGAGGATAAGGATGTAACTGAAGCTGAATTAAAGGATATAACAATTCATAATATATTAACGGATGATATTTACAATGATTTGGGATTTCTGGTAGGAGACCGGCTTGTTATATTAGTGGAAGCACAATCAACATGGACAGAAAATATCGTGATAAGAAGTTTGATATACTTAATGACAACATATCAGGATTATTTTAAAAGAACAAAGCAAAATCTTTATGCAAGCCGAAAAATAAAGATGCCAAAGCCTGAATTATATGTGATTTATACAGGAGAAAGAAAAGACCATCCTGAATATATCAGCTTATCAGATGCGTTTTTCGGAGGACATACCGGATTTATTGATGCAAAAGTTAAGGTATTATATGGAACGGATGAAGATGATATTATAAGCCAATATGTGACATTTACAAAGGTTTATAATGAGCAGATGAAACAGTATGGAAGAACAAGGGAAACAATCATGGAGACAATTCGCATTTGCAAGGATAAAAATGTATTAAGAGAATATTTGCAAAGCAGGGAAAAGGAGGTTGTATCTATTATGTTGGCTATGTATGATGAAAAAGAAATATTGCGTGAGTATATTGAGTATGAAAAATATCATGCAGCAAAAGAGGCAGCAGAAGAAGCAGCAAAAAAAGCAGCACAAGAGGCAACAAAAAAAGCAACAAAAGAAAATGCAGTAAAAATGATAAAAGCAGGGAAGTTATCAATAGAGGATATACCTCAGTTTTTTACAAGTCTGACACCAGAGGATATAAAAGAAATAGAAAATGAGTTGATGCAGACATTGTAGAGAGTGGTATGAAATTAAGGAGAGGTGATGTTTTGGAGAATAAAAATACGATAATGGATAGGTTAAACGAAACGGATATAGCAAAATATACGATTAAAGACAGTGTCTTTACAAATCTGTTTCAGGACAAAAAGTACAGAGTATAGTCCTATCACAATGCTTGTTATGATGGAGTCTATCCAGCAGAGAATTGTGGAGAATGGAAAGAGGGGTAAGGCAACTTGGCTCTATATTGACGAATTCCATGTCTTGCTTAATTCCGAGTATTCAGCTAAGTATTTACAGCAGCTTTGGAAGAAAGTAAGAAAACAAGGTGGACTTTGCACAGGCATCACGCAGAATGTCGAGGATCTTCTCCAGAACTACACTGCAACTACAATGCTGGCAAACAGTGAGTTTGTGGTACTTCTTAAGCAGGCAAATACTGATAGTTTCAAAATGGCAGAGGTTATTGGAGTGTCAGATGCACAGCTCCGCTTCGTAACAAACAGCCAGTCTGGTATGGGACTGTTAAAGTGTGGTAATGTGGTTATTCCGTTTGATAATCAGATTGGAAAGGATACGAGCCTTTATAAGCTGTATAATACCAACATCCATGAGAAGATTGCGGAACAGAGGGTTAAAAAAATAGCTGTGAAATAAGCAACTGGTTTTCTTAATGAAGTACTATGTATTTTATGGTACAATATCGTCTGTGAGGTAAACTGTACTTTACAGACGATATTCACATTATTAGAAATAAATATTTATGGTGAGAGAAAAATGAAAACATATAGCGAAATATTTGATATGAATAGATATCCAAAATTTGACGAAAAACATCGACCAAAGGATACAGCCCCCTGTGTTTGTTTATCAGGAAAGATGTACAAAGAATGTTGTAAAGATGAGATTGAAGAAAGTAAATGTAACAAAGAAAATAGTGGAATTAATTATGAACTAGAATGTTTATATGGAAGAAAATATTCAAAACTAACTAGTAGAAAAGTTTATAAAAAAGATATTGTAAAAAAGAATTTTTCATATTGTTTAGCATGTAATATTTATGGAAATTGTTCTAAAGATAATATCAGATATTCTCATACTCTTTCTAAAGGAGTTGTTTTGAAAAATTTATGTAATGGAGATAATAATTATGTGAAACAAATAGATGATTATGTAATGATTAATGATACAAATAAGGGTTATGATGAAAGGTTTAATGATGTTGATAAAGCAAGTATAACAGTTTCATTTTGTAAAACGCATGATGAATTGTTGTTTGAAGACATTGAAAAGGATGGGTGTAAAGAATACACTCAGACAGAAATTCAAAATCTTGAATATGCATTAAAGGCAATTACGTTTGAAATATATGATATTGCATTTGAAATAGACTATTTGGCTGAATTAGTTAAAGAAAATGTAGATGTTGTATATGATAGTCCGAATTATTCTCGTTATTTTGAAGACTATGAAATTAAATTAAGTTTAATGGAACCATATTTAGAATTAGCTAATAGATTGATTTATGATATTAAGCAGATGAAAGAATCTGGAGTATCTTCAAAGATAGTAACAAAGTACATTTCATTAAAATATAATAGAGTTGAATATTCATTATCAGAGATTATTGATGGGTGTTTAGTTAATGTAATAAACGCATCTAAACCATATATTATTATTTCGTTTTATCCTGATAAAAAATATGGTGATCAAGAAATATGTGAATTGGTTGAGAATTATTTAAAAAAACCCGAAAGAAAAAATTTAAAACGTATAACAGAACACATTATCTCAAATTCAAAAAATATTTATTTTAATAAAAAGACAATAGAGCATCTTAATAAAAAGGCACTTAGTAATCTCTATTGGGCGCATCGAAATGGAATTGGGGATAATAGGGTTAGTAACAATTTTGGTGATATTATGATGAAGGTGTTCTATAAATAATAATTACTTTAGATATCCAAATTAAGATTTGATATTGAATCAATTGTTTATTTATGGGGGGTGTTGTGCTAAACTATAGTTGTAACACATCGACCTAATAAGATATAATCTTAGGAGGAAACGAGGTATGTTACAGATGAACCAACATTATGAACCAGAATTCAAGAAGAAGATTGTCCGCCTTCATCTTGAGGAGGGACGCTCCCTGAAAGGACTTGCAGCTGAATACGGAGTATCCAAAGCAAGTATATCCAACTGGACAAAACAATTTCGTGAAGAATGCCAGATAAATGAAGAAGCCCAAGCCGATTATGATTTCATGAAGGAGAACCTTAAACTGAAAAGACAGCTTGCAGAACTCCAAAAGGAAAATGACTTCTTAAAATAAAGCCATAGCCACCAAAGGTGGCATTGCATTCTTTGCGAAGGAAATCGATTAGAGGCTTATCGATTCATTCAGAAATTCAACAATAAATTTGGACTTAGATGGCTCATCAGAAAGTTTAATATATGTTCAAATGCTTATTATAATTATCTTAAAAATCGAAAGGCTGATTATTATCGTCGAAAAAATGAGATAAAAAACTCTATTCGAGAAATCTATCACTCTCATGGCGGAGTGGATGGGTACAGAACCGTGCATGCTTATCTTATTCGTAAAGGGTACGATATCAGTTGTTTAACGGTTCACAAATATATGAATACTGAAATGCAGCTGTTTTCAATATCCAGAAAAAAGAAACCGGCGTGTGAACATGGTATTGCTTACAAGGTTTATGAAAACAAGCTGAATCAGGATTTTCATGCAAATGCAATAAATCAAAAATGGTGTACTGAGTTTACCTATCTATTTTTAACAGATGGTAGCAAGCGTTATAATTGCACTATTATTGATCTTCATGACCGAAGTGTTATCGTTAAAGAAAAAGGAGAACAAAATAATGCATATACTTGAATGGAATATAAATCAAGCCACAAACATATCGAATAAAAATTTAATTCCAGGATTTGTTGTTGATGAAGTTATTAAGAATAATCCAGATATATTTATATTTACTGAATTTGCAAAAACAAGAAATTATATAGATGTTGAAAGTAAACTTAAAAAAAATGGGTTTGATTGTGCGGTTACAAATAATGATGCTTGCAAACAAAATGATGTTTTGATTGCATGGAAAGATGATAAATTTGGGATAGATAGAGACAAGATTGAAAAACCTCTAGCAATTGATGATATGCCTGAAGTTTTAATTGTTCCACTAAATTGGATGGGCATAAAATTTATAGTTGCTGGATTAAGAATTAAATTATTTAACAATGATTATTTGAAGAGAAAAAAACAATTAGAAAATGTGATGGATTTAATTGGTAAACAATTTTCTGATTACAAATATTGTATTATTGGTGGTGATTTTAACAATAATAAGTCTGATTATAAAAATTGTCAGTGGAGAGATAAATGGAGCTTAGGTGTAATAGATTCCATAGCAAAAAATAATAATTGCATTAGAAAGACACCTGATTCTAGCGACGGGTCGAGCATATACAAAAAAAATAATTATATTTTATTTCAAGAAGATCATTTTCTTGTCTCTAAAGGAATTGAAGTAAATGATGTTCATTATTGTAGAAATTTTGCAAAATGTAATTCTGATATCTATCTACATGGGGAGGATTTTCAAGTATATAATTCGCAAATAAGAACTGTTACTTGGACAATTCCGTTTGGTTCAGGAGTACCAGATCATGCTATGTTAATAGCGGATTTTGAAATGTTAGAAAATTAAGAAAAAAGATGAACAAAAGCAACAAGAATAGTTATGTATAGAATTGTATGTGTTAATAGTATCTGAATATGTAATGGAGAATATTTACATAAGCCATTTGGACTAACCATCCGGATGGCTATTTTTTTACCCTTTTTTGGGTAATGGATGTAGAAAGAAGGTAAGAAAATTGAAAATCAAAAAGGTCGATGACAAGCCTATGGTGATTCATACCGAGAAGAAAGCAAAGCTTCATACTCATGAACCAAAGAAAGCTTCCATCAAGGCTTCCAACATCTATACGGTTGACCGCAGTCCGAAGATTAAAGGGTCGAAGATTACAACTACTGAAAACAAGAAGTTTCGTAGGAGTACGATTCATCCGGTTGATAATGCAAAGAAGGGAATGTTCAGGCAGTACCGGGCAGCAATAAAGGAATCCAAGCAGTCAATTAAGACAAAGAACTCTTCCATTACGGTTAAAAATCCAATATCGCCAAAGCTTAAGTTTAATAAGACGATTATTAAGGAGTTTAGTGACGATTTGATGGACAAAATTTTTCCGTTATAATCCCAGGTTTTAGATATCGAAAGTATCTGGTGTGCCAAATCAAAATCTTTCGGAGTAAGTGCAAGTGCTTCTGAAAAACGCATTCCGGTCTTTGCAACTAAAAGGATAAACCAGTCCCAGTTTATTTCAAGACCAAGTTCTAAATGAGCAAGCAGTTTCTGAAGTTCAAACTGGTTGAGATATTTAGTTTTCTTTTCGGATGGCTGTTTGCCTTTTATGATTGCTTTTCTTGTGGGGTCTCTGCTTATAAGACCTTCATCTACGGCATCAAGAATCGCACATTTTACATGATGATGAAAATCCATTGTTGTCTGGTGTTCATGAAATTCAGCATAGCTGTTAAGAAGCTGCTGGTAAATTGTCCGTGTAAATTCAGATACTTTTAATGTTGGAACCAGTTTTTCGAGCCATATATGTGTCATAATGTATTTTTTCATTGTAACAGGTCGTATTGCTCCTTCTTTATAAGTATCAATCCATTGTTTATAGTAGTCACAAAATAAAAGGTCATCTGTATTTGTTATTATTTGCATAGAAATTCCTCCCTAGTATAATAATGATGTAGTCAAACAAGACTACTTGGTTAA